>CAVAGO010000047.1:0-15844 GCA_963588075.1 bacterium
AATCTATGTACTAATGATATAATAAGAAAATTAGTAGATAACAATGAAGATGCATTTAATCTATATAAAAAATTATCTAATAATAATAGATATATCCTAAATACATTAAATTTCAATTTCTTAAGTATTCCAAATCTTTCTGAAGTAAAACTAACTAATTTAGAATTAATTACTAAGTATCCAGAACTTCAAGAAGATATAGTTATAATAAATAAATCTTTCAATATTGTTCCAAACTTCTTAAATGGTTTACTATATAATACAAATAAACTAAGTTTTGAAAAAACTATTAGTAAATGTTTAAGAATAATAAGAGAAACTACTGAAGGTTTAAACAGAAAGAAATATGGAAATATTTCTAAAATGCTATTAACTTACAATGAAGAACTAAGTAAGAAAGAATACAAAATATTAGTTAATTATCTTTTATATTTAATTCCTAGATATAAAAGAGAAAAGGGTACAATAGTTGAAAGACCAATTGTTATAGATACTCCAAATTCTTTCAATGAAGTTCTAAAATATGAAAATAATTTTGAACAAAAATTAACTCAGTTAATTGCAAATTGTCCTTTAGAAGAAATAAAGAATTACTTTGTTATGAAACACTTCAAATTAACTTTAGAAGAAGCTTCAATAATGCTTAATATGTATAGTATTGATCGTATAGATAATACAATCTATCGTCAAGAATACGAAATGTTAAGTGATTTAAACAAAGTAATGAATACAGATTCTGAATCTTTAAGAGAAATGGATGAAAAATATTATACTCTAAGTATGTATGATTCATTTGTTATCGAAAAACAAATTAAAGATATGTATGGTAAGATTTATAACTTCGAAATTAGAAGTAAAACTTATTCAAATCAACCATTTACTAAAACAATATATGGTAAAGAAGTTCAAATCTATAATTGTCCAAATGACTTCTTATTCTTAATCAGTAATGTTGATATCAAAGAAGAATTTGAATATACAAATAGTTACTTTGAAGCATGGCACAATACTTTAAATAAGTTACCTAATGGAATTAGTACTAGCTTAATAGCTAATGATAATTTTGTTATTAAAGATGATATTATATTTGGATTTAACGGAGTTCTTGATGAAGGAATCCTTAAAATGTCTAACTTAAATAGTTGTGTTAATTGTCAAAATAACACTAAAGAAAAATATATGACACCTCGTGAATTAATAGATAATACTAGAGATGTTAATAATACTATTGTAATTGATCGTTTTGCTGTAAGACCAAATTATAATAATTCAAACATTCCTAATATTGAACCAGACTTCATTTTAGTAGATTCTAAAAAATTAGAAGATAACCAATACTTAGAAATGATTTCACGTGCCAGCGAAGAATTCAAATCAAAAAGAAATAAAAATGGTCTTCCTATCATTGCTTATGACATTGATAAGATTTCTTCTAATGAAGCATCTAAAATAAAAAGTCAAATAAATAAATATTTAAAAAATTATGATATGAATATGTTACATTCAATTTTAACAAAATTAGAAAACAACTATACAGCATATCGTACTACAAATGCCTATGTAGCAGAAAAATTCTTACTTGATAATTTATTATGTATCATAAAGGATAGAGTAACTAAAACTAACTCTCTAGCTGAACTAGATTATCTAGAAGAATTATTTACAAGAGAATATCAAAAATATAATTCTTTAGATAAAGAATTAAGTTGTAATTACTCTTTAAAAGATTTAAGTACTTTTATCAAAGAAAAAGTAACTAGCTTAAACAGACAATAAATTTGCTAAGTCCTCAACCTAATGGTATAATTCAAATAGGTTGGGGATTTTTATATGAAAAAAACGAAATTATCATTTCATGATATCTTTTATATATTCATATTTGGTTGTTTTTTTGGTTGGATAGTTGAAGGTATTTGGACATACTTAAAAAAAGGTGTCATTATCAACCATTCAGCTTTAGTAATAGGTCCATTTAATATAGTATATGGTGTAGGTGCCGTAGTTTTAACTTTATTTTTATATAAATTAAAAGATAAAAGTAAGCTTGAAATATTTGGTGTATCATTTGCTATCGGAACTGTCTTAGAATATGTGATGAGTTTTCTTATGGAAAAATTAGTTGGTTTTGTTGCTTGGAATTATCGTAAGAAACCATTTAATATCAATGGACGAGTATGTTTACAATATTCTATATTCTGGGGATTTTTAGGTATTATCTGGATTAAATTAATCTATCCCCAAATAAAGAAGCTAATTGATAAGTTTAATCAATTAGAAAGTATTAAGTTAATGAAAATAACTATTATATTTTTAATATTTGATACATTACTGACATTTGGTGCTATAGATCGAGCTAAAAAGTTTGAACAAAAAATCCCACCAAGTAATAAAATTGAAGAAATTTACGATAAATATTTTGGTGTTGATTACCTAAATAATATGTTTAATAATCGTTGGAATAAAAAATAAAAGGAAACTTAAATTCTTTTATTTTTTTCTACCTTTCTTTCTAAAAATGTTGTATTATATTAATAGAGAATATAAGAGTATCGTATAAAAATATCCTTATATTTAAAATGTAGTAGGAGGACATATGGAAGAAGGAAAAACAAAAAAGAAAATAGGGATAGGTATTGGTATAGCTGTTTTAGTTATTTTAATTGCTGTTTTTGTCGTATTAGTATTTAACGGTAATAAAGATGAAATTACAACAACTAAAATGAATGAAGCAGAACAAAAACAAATTGAAAAATTTACTGCTGCAATGAAAGCTGATTACGCTACTGCAGCTGGAATGGAACTAGCTGATGCACAAGATTATCTTATCGATAGTGTCTATGAAAACTTAGACTTATATGGTGGATATGATAGTGTTGAATATATGGCTAATTCTATGTTAAGTGAGATTTTAAATAGTGCTCAAACAACAGCTGAAGGCTTAGTTAAAGATATTGAAAATCTTGGTACAGACTTAACTGGACAATTAATGGATGGTTTATTAGGAGAAATTCCTGAAAACGTAGTAGTAAAAAACTTAACAATGAAATCTAATACAGTATGTAATGATGGTGACATTGATGCTAAATACTGTGTAAACAAACTTAATGCTGAAGTTTATATTGTTGATGAAAACTCAGATAAATGGGCGGTAGTTGTTCATCCATTTATGACAAGTGGTTCATTAATGTATAGAACTGTTGGTACAATGTACACAGAACAAGGATATAATGTAATTGCTCCAGATTTAAGAGGATTTGGTTCAAGCGATGGTAGTGTAGCAATGGGCTATTTAGAAAGTCTAGATATCTATGATTGGATTAAAGACTTAAATGAAAATTATAAAGCATCAGATAGATATGGTGTTAAAGTAGCTCCAAAAACAATTGTAGTACATGGTATTTCATTAGGAGGAGCAACAACTCTTCAATTAGCAACAAACCCAGATATCGCTGCTGCTAAAGGTGAACCATATACAAAAAATCTAACAGAATTAAATGTTAAAGGATTTGTTGATGATTGTGGTTACACTTCAATGAGCGGAATAATAACAGGAATGTTATCAGTAGGCGACTTAAGTCAATTAACTTCAGTATTCGCTTCATTAAATATTGATAAAGAAAGTTTTATGGCCGAATTCAATAACGTTGTAGATTCTCTAAACATTCAAGGATTCGAAAACTTCGATTTATCAACATTAGAAGGATTAGATGAAGAACAAATTAATGCTTATTTTGAACAATTCAGCACAATATTTGCTCAAGTAGAAGAACAATTTAAACAATATGAACAAAGTAATGGTACAATTACAATTCCAGGATATGATTCAGAAACAATCAATGGTCTTTTAGAAGAATTTAAAACTCAAATACCATCAGATTATCAAATACCTGACTTATCCGGTGCATCTAGTTTAATACCACAAAATACTACAAACTTATTAGGAAGTTCTAGTACAGATACTAGTGAAATTTTAAATGGTGTAGTAGGTAAAGTCTTAATGGCTCTAGTTGGTGTTGGCCTAAATGATGATAACTATGACTATTATTCAAATTCATTTGCTGAAGGACGTCAATTCCCAGAAGGAAGTAAAGTAGTAATTATTCATGGTACAAGTGATACAACAGTACCTCATAGTAATGCTGATGAAGTAGCTGAAAATGTTGCTCCAGGAGTTTTACTATATAAATGGGATGTTGAATCAGCACCACACGCTTTCGTAGTAATTGGTCAAAAGAAAGATGAATATAAAAACTTAGTTGCAAGCTTTACAAATTGTGTAACAGATAATACTTGCACTACAATAACTAAGTAAAAAATAAAGTAAAAGTATAAGAATATCTTATACTTTTTATTTTTTTTAAATGTTAAAAATGTTATAATCTTTATAGTAAAAGAATAGGCGTGATTAGTATGAATAATAAAAAATTACAATATACAATATCTATAATAGAAAATGGTACAATAACAAGTCATTCTTTTTCAAACTTTGCTAAAGAAAAAGTAACTTTTGGTCGTGATAAAAAAAATGACATAGTTCTAAATTCTCCAGTAGTTTCATCTTTTCATGGCTATTTTACCTTAGAAAATGGTGTATTCACTATTCACGACGATAATAGTTTAAATGGTTTTATTATTAATAGTTTTATAAAAAAGGAAACATTCGTCCTACATGATGGCGATGTTGTCAAAATAGATAATCCTAATATTCCACTATGTGAAGGTATTTTAATGTACATCGCAGTTAATAACAATAAAAATAAATGGGTTGAATATGATATGTCTAATAAATCAAAAGTCTTTATTGGACGTGGTAAAGACTGTGATATAGTTCTAGATCGTATCAATATTTCTTCAAAACATGCCAAATTAATGAAAAACGAAAATGGTTATACTATTGGATATGAAGGAAATAACGTTGGTATAATCTTTAATAACATGACATTATCTTGGGATACTCCATTACGTGATAAAGATGTATTTGAAATAAATGGTATAAAGTTTATATATAGTCAAAATAAATTGTTTTATCAATTAAGTGAAAATGGTGTCCGACTTGATGCCTTTGATATCGTTAAAACAGTTCGTTTAAAATTCAAAAAGAAAGACATTTCTCAACATGTTAACTTTTCTGCTGAACCAGGTCAATTCGTTGCATTCGTTGGAGGCAGTGGTGCTGGCAAATCAACATTTATGAAATGCATCAGCGGTGTTAGCAAACCAACGAGTGGTAAAGTCTTAATTAATGGTAATGACTTATATAATAACTATGACGTTTTAAAAAATCTAATTGGTTATGTTCCCCAAGAAAACATCATCTTTGATGATTTAAGTTTAATAAAAATGTTAAGATATGCCGCAAATCTTCGTATGCCAGACGATTCAACAAAAGAAGAAAAAGAAAAACGTATCGATGAGGTTTTATCAATTGTTGAAATGCTTGATAAAAAAGATGTTATGATTAAAAACTTATCAGGCGGCCAACAAAAAAGAGCATGTATTGCTGTCGAACTTCTTGCCAATCCAAATTTATTCTTCTTAGATGAACCAACTAGTGGACTGGACCCAGGTACTGAAAGAAGTCTTATGAAGACATTAAGAAAAATGGCCAACAGTGGTAAAACAATTATCTTAGTAACTCATAATACTTTAAATTTACATTTATGTGATAAAGTTGTATTCTTCGGATATGGCGGAAAACTTTGCTTCGATGGTGCTCCTGAAGATGCCTTAAAATTCTTTGAAGTAGATGATTTTGTTGATATATATAATATTATTACTTCTGATACTGACCATTGGCACCAGAAATTCAAAGAATCATCATACATCACCCAACATAGTATTCCTCAAAGTCAAGAGAGCAATTACAAAGGTAAAAAGACCAAATCATTCTTCAAACACTTTATTACATTACTTATTCGTAAATTCAATATGCTCTTTAACAACAAACAACAATTAATACTTTTATTCGGCCAAGCTCCGTTAATTGCCTTTTTATTATCATTTGTTGTAACTGAAAACTTATTTTATTCCTACGAAGATACGAAAGCTATTCTATTTACATTTTCAACAGCCGCTATCTGGATTGGTCTTCTAAATTCTATTCAAGAAATATGTAAAGAAAGAGTAATTCTTGAAAAAGAATATATGTCTAATTTAAGATTATCAGCATATATTGCATCTAAAGTTGTCTACTTATTAATACTTGCTCTAATTCAAGCATTTTTACTACTGATAACATTCATTTTAATAGTTGATGTTCCAAGTACAGGTTTACTATATAACTGGTTTATAGATTCCTTAATAACAGTATTCTTAACCATTTCATCTGCCTCAGCTATGGGACTCCTAGTATCAGCAATAGCTAAAGATCCTTCAGTAGCATTAACAATGCCAGCAATTCTTTTAGTACCTCAGTTATTATTCTCAGGAATGTTATTCCCATTAACAGGTATTGTCGATAAAGTATCTAACTTTATCTTATCTCGTTGGTCAGTTGAAGCTCTTGGTACCATTAATGACTTAAATAGTTTAGTAGGTGTCATTCAAGAAGTAATCCCAGGTTATGTTAGAGAAGCAGAAAGCTATTACTTATTTACACCTGACCATTTATATCAAGATTTAATGATTATCGGCGTAATGTCTTTGATATTTATCGTTATTAGCTATTTTATTTTAAAAATTCAAATGGAGAAGGGGAAATAATCTATGGAAATATTATCATTATATAATTGGAAACCCCTTAAATTAATAAGCGGCAATAACATTTCAAAAATTTACAAAGTAGAAAAAGACGATGGAACAATCGCTGTTGTCAAAAAAATAACATTACCAATCAGTGATAAAGACGCTGTTCTTTTAATGGAACGTGGTAAGATATTATTTCTTCAAGATGCAACAAACTATTATATGGAAATGATGAACAATGAAATAAATATCTTAAATCAACTAAGTGAAAGTCCTAATGTCTTACACATATTTGATACTCATCAAGAAAATGAAACTGGTAAAAGTAATTATTATATAATTATGGAATACGCTGAAGATATTACTTCATATTTTAAAAAAGAAGGTATTAGTGAATTAGATGTTGCTAAGTTAGGAATAGATATTTGTTCTGCCTTAGAATCTTGTAATAAGATAAAAGTTTTACACAATGATATTAAACCTACTAATATTTTCTATGATGGTAAGAATTATAAATTAGGTGATTTCGGTAATAGTACTATCGGTGTAACAGATAATATCGTTTCATTCGGCAGTCCTAACTATCTATCTCCAGAAATCTATAATCAAAAATTAACATCAGAAGCTAGTGACTTATATTCTCTTGGTTTAGTAATGTATCATTTACTAGCAGGTAATTTACCATTTGTTACTGACAAGGTAGATGAAGAAGCAGCCTTTAAAGAAAGAATGAAAGGTACTAAAATACCTTCTATTGAAGGAGTAAATCCTAAGTTATTAGAAATAATTTTAAGAGCTTGTAGTTTTGATGAACTTGCTCGTTATCGTGATGCATCAGAAATGAAAAAAGATTTAGAAAGTTTATCAATGCTTAGTACTGAAAAGAAATCAATAGTTTTTAATAGTAGTAAAATGAATGATACTATTAGTGTCTTTGATAGCGATTTAATAGCTCGTCAAGGTAAAGTAAGTCAAGCTATTAGTCTCCAAAAGAAAAAAGATAAAACGAAAATATTTTTCAAAAAATGGTTTAAAAAAATTGCTTTAGCAATTCTACTATTATTACTTTTATTTATTAGTTTATTTATCTATTCTAGAAATAAAGAGTGTGAACTTGGTTATATAAATAAGAATGGTGTATGTACTAAGGGTTACTATTATTGTGATACTGGTTATTCGTTAAATGAAAAAAATCAATGTCAAAAAACAATTAAATCAGTAGATGCAAAAGTAAGTTATAGTTGTCCAAGTGGCTATGCTTATACTAATGAAACATGTGTAAGTGAAGAAGTCCAAGAACCAACTTTTACATATCAATGTCTTGATGGCTTTACTTTAAATGGTACAAAGTGTGAAAAGACTGAAACGAATGATGCAGTCGTAACTTATACTTGTCCAAGTGGTTATGCCAACATGAATGGTGTCTGTGTAAAAGGTGATGAAAAAGATGCTACTGCAAAATATAGTTGCCCAAGTGGTTATAACGGACCATTCACTGAAAATGGTGTATATAAATGTTCTAAATATGTTTCATCTTCATCAACAGTTGATGCAACTCCAAACTATTCATGTAGTTCAGGAACATTAAATAGTAGTAACAAATGTGTTACAGTTACTAATAACGTTTCTAAATCATCATGTAGTGGAGTTACAAGTAACGAAAGTTGTACTACAACTGGCGGAGCTTGGTGTAATTACTATGGTAGTTATGGATATGGATGTACAACAACCTGTACTTATACTTGTACAGTAACAACTGATCCTAAAGTAACATATACCTGTGATAGCGGTGGAACATTAAGTGGATCAAAATGTACATATTCCGGTGGTAACACTATTAAAGTAAATGCTAACGTTTCTTATTCCTGCCCAAGTGGTTATGACAAAATCGGTTCAAAATGTGTTTATGGAAAACAAATAAACGGAACCAAAGTATATACTTGTCTAGATAGTCAAACTCTAGTAGGGGATAAATGTCATACAACAGTTACAACTGATGCAGTAGGAATGTACACTTGTCCAGATGGTTTCGTAGCTAGTGGTGTAACATGTATTCAAAATGACTTCCCACAACCAGTAAAAAAATATACTTGTTCTAGAGTATATACTCTAAACGGCGACAAATGTGAACAATACGAAACCAAACCTGCTAAAGCAGAATTTACTGAATAACATAAAACACATACTTACCAAAATAAAATGGTTATATGTGTTTTTTCTTACTAAAAAAATAAACTTTTTAGTTAGTTAGAAACCTCGAATTGTTAAATTAAAGACAAAATTCATTTATCCTTGACTAAATCTACCTCATAATATAAAATTAAAAACGTGAAAAAGGGAGTTGAAAAAAATGCATGAATTTCTACATATATTAGAACATACTTTTTTAGATACTATAAAACTATTACCATTTCTATTAGTAGCATTTCTAATAATAGAATATATTGAACATAAATTATCTTCTAAAAGCAAAAAAATAATTAGTAAATCAGGTAAATTCGGTCCTGTACTAGGTAGCTTACTAGGATTAATCCCTCAATGTGGTTTTTCTGTCTTAGCAACTAATCTTTACATTACAAGAATAGTATCTCTAGGTACTTTAATTGCTATTTACTTATCTACTAGTGATGAAATGTTACCAATACTTCTTTCAGAGAAAGTTCCAGTTACCCAAATTATCTTAATACTAGGCATAAAATTTATCGTTGGTTTAATCGCTGGAATTATAATAGACTTAATCTTCCGTAAGAAAGAAAAACAAGAAGAATCTTATGATATCTGTGAACATGAGCACTGTGGTTGCCACCATGAAAATAGTCTTATTAAATCAAGTATAGTCCATACCTTAAAAACTATTCTATTTATTTTTGTAGCGACATTTATTATCAATATTGCGTTTGAATACGGAGAAGAACAATTTTTATCAAAAATCTTATTAAAAGATACAATCTTTGCTCCATTTATAACTAGTTTAATCGGATTAATTCCTAACTGTGGTTCAAGTGTCGTATTAACTGAGTTATATCTTAATAATGCTTTAAGTTTAGGTGGTGCTCTTGCCGGACTTCTAACTAATAGTGGTGTTGCAATACTAGTTCTATTTAAGTCAAACAAAGATTTAAAAGATAGTTTCAAAGTACTAGGACTTACATATTCAATCGGTGTTATTACAGGTATTATTATCGAAATAATAACATTTATTATATAAAAGACATTCGTGTCTTTTTTTATTTGTTAAAAAAAATTAAGTTACTTTATATAGCTAGAATTTTAAAATCTTGTATGATAGAATTAAATTACAGGATAAGGGAGTATTTTGCATATTTTTTATGTTCTATAATCAACAATCCCGAATAAACTTCTGGTTATAGATTAAATAAAGAGACTTATATGTAAATATATATTTTTAGAAAGGAAAGAAAAAATGAAATATTACAACCAAGAAGTAGAAGAAGTATTAAAAGCTGTTAATAGTAGTGAAGATGGTTTAAGTGAAGAAACTGCTCGTCAACTATTAGCAACAAATGGTAAAAACGAATTACCAAAACCAAAACAAGATAGCATTATAAAGTTATTCTTTGATCAATTTAAAAATCCAATCGAATTGATTTTAGTAGTAACAGTTATCTTATCTTTCATAGCTGGCGAAACTGTAGATGCTATCGCTTTGATTTTCATTATAATGGTTGACGTTATAATGGGAACTTACCAAGAATGGAAAGCTCGTAAAGACGCTGAAGCCTTAGTTAACATGATTAAATCAACATCACGTGTTATCAGAGATGGTAAAGAACAAGAAATTGAATCTTCTGAATTAGTAGTAGGAGATATCATTCTTCTTGAAAGTGGTGACAAAATAAGTGCTGATGCACGTATCATCGAATGTCACAATTTTCAAGTTGATGAATCAGCTCTAACAGGAGAAAGTGTTAACGAAGTAAAAAGCACAGATGTGCTAGAAATTGATACTCCATTAGGAGATAGAAGTAACATGGTCTTCGCTGGTACTGCTGTTACAACAGGACGTGCTCAAGCTGTTGTAATCGGTACTGCCCTAAACACTGAAATCGGTAAAATCGCCGATAAAGTAACAAACACTAAAGAAGAAAAATCTCCTTTAACAATTAGAACCGAAAAGTTCTCAAAACAAATCAGTGTTATTATCATCTTAGTTGCAATTATTACAACAATCGTATTAATAACTAAAGACTACGCATGGAATGAAATATTCTTATGTGTTATTGCCTTATCAGTATCCGCAATGCCAGAAGGATTACCTTTAGCATTAACAATGGCTCTTACAGTTGCCTCTCAAAGAATGGCTAAAAAGAACGTTATCGTAAAAAAATTAAATGCGGTAGAATCATTAGGAAGCTGTACTGTAATAGCTTCCGATAAAACAGGAACTCTAACAGTTAATGAACAAACTGCCAAAGAAATCTTATTAGCAGATGGTTCTAACTATAAAATAAGTGGTACTGGATATAATGATAAAGGATATGTTCTTCCAATCGATGGAGCTGATATCCAAAAAGCAGAACACATCGCCTTACTAGGTGCAATCAATAATGAAGCACACTTAGAAAAACAATCTAACGGTACTTGGGAATCATTCGGTGATTCAATCGACATTGCCTTCCTAAGTATGGCTGAAAAATTAAAAGTTCATGATAAACCAAAAATTCTTGAAAGAATACCATATGAATCAGAAAACCAATATTCAGCAGTATTCTATGAAAAAGATGGTGAAACATACTGTACAGTTAAAGGTTCTTTAGAAAAAGTAATGTCTTTCTCTGAAGAAAACGAAAAATACACTCAACAAAACATCGATTTAACTAGTAAAGGTTATCGTGTAATCGCTATAGCAGATGGAAAAGTAAAAGGTACAGATAAAAAAGATATTAAAAAATTAAACTTTGTTGGTATGGTTGCATTTATCGATCCAATTAGAGTAGAGGTAAAAGACTCTTTAAGAGAATGTAATGAAGCTGGTATCAAAGTAGTTATGATTACCGGAGATCATCCACTAACAGCTTTTGCTATTGCTAAAGAACTTGGTATGTGTGAAAAACAAGCTGAAGTAGCAACTGGTCAAGATGTTGAAAAATATCTTGCAAAAGGTGAAAAAGAATTCGATGAATTCGTAAGTAAAATTAGAGTATTCTCTCGTGTAACTCCAATGGATAAATTAGAAATTGTTAATTCATTCAAACGTCAAGGTGAATTCGTTGCCGTAACTGGTGATGGAGTTAACGATGCTCCTGCAATCCGTGCTGCCAATATTGGTATTGCTATGGGTAGTGGAACAGACGTTGCTAAAGAAACCGCTTCAATGATTGTTGTTGATGATAACTTCACTTCAATTGTTTCTGGTGTTAAAGAAGGACGTACTGCATATAGTAATATTCGTAAAATAACACTATTCTTATTAAGTTGTGGTTTTGCTGAAGTATGTTTCTTCCTACTATCAATTGCTTTTGGATACGACATCCCATTACTAGCAATTCAATTATTATGGTTAAATATTGTAACAGATGGTTTACAAGACGTAGCTTTATCATTTGAAAAAGCTGAAAATAGTATCATGAAAGAAAAACCACGTGATACAAAAGAATCATTATTCTCAAAAGATTTAATGTTAGAAGTTGCAATCTTAGGTATTGCTATCAGTGCCATCATCTTTGGTACATGGAAAATCTTAATCGACAATGGAACAAGCATCGATATTGCTAGAGCAGTAATTATGATGTTAATGGTATTTATTCAAAATATTAACGTTCTTAACTGTCGTAGTGAAAAACGTTCAGTATTTAAAGAATCACTTAAAGACAATCCTCTTGTTATTGGTACAATTTTATTCTCAATTGCCTTACAATTATTTATGGCAGAAATCCCAATAACAGCAAAATTCTTAAGTGTTGTTCCTTTATCAATAATGACAATTATAAAAATCTTCTTACTATCTTTAGTAATTATAGTTGTCTTTGAAATTTATAAATTAATACATCGAATAGTAACAAAAGATAAAGAGGTATAATATGGATTATCGAATTATCGCATTAATTGCAATTGTAATCGGCGCTGTACTTTGTCTTGCCGGATTCAAAATTCAAAAATTAGTAGTAACACTAGCATGGTTCGCTATTGGTTTTAGTATTTCAGGTCAAATCTGTGGAAACTTTATCGAAGCAGCTAATACTTTATTAATAATTCAAATAGTAGTTGGATGTATTCTAGGTTCTTTAGGGTATAAATTAGAAAAACTTGCACTGGCTATCGCAGTTGGATACTTAACCTATACCTCAATCGGACCTTACATAACTGGTTTTGAAGGTAATTTAGCAATTGCAGTTCAAATCGGTATTTCAATTCTACTAGGTATTTTATCAATGCTATTTATTAAACCAATCGTAATCTGTGTAACAAGTGTTGCTGGTGCTACTTTAATAAAAGGATATCTTCCTACATTTGTAACTCTTGAACCAACTATAATGACAATAATATTTATAGCTTGCATCGTAGTAGGAATCATAACGCAATTAAAATCTTAAGAAAAGATGGATTATTCCATCTTTTTTATTATTGTGTTAAAATGTAAATAGGTGAGGTGATATTATGAAAAAAAGACTAATCATACTTTTAGTTATTTCATTACTATTCATTACTGCTTGTACTAACAAAGAAGAAATAAAAAAAGAAGCAACTAACAAAGTAAATACAACTATTGCTGATATAACTAATATATCAGAAGAAAATATTAAAGAAAGTTATCTTTATATAACAGAAAATTATCAAAATTATAAGGATAAAGAAGTATATAAAAATCTTCAATATCATATTAAGTATTTACAATCATTAGGTACTTATAGTAAAGATAATGAATTAACAATCTTAGCTAACAACATTTCTACTTACATAGACAAATCTAATAAAACAAATAAACAAAAAGTTACTAAGAGTATCAATAAAATATCTGGTAATGAAGAAACTATTGTTAAAGAAATATATAATAATTATTTAAAATTAAAAGTAGTTAAAACAATTATCGAAGAACAAACTCCTATTGCAGAAGGAGATGTTAATGATAAAAATATGACAACGATCTCTAATATTACCAAAGCTTTTGACTATATTAATAAGCATTCTCAAAATCCATTTAAAAATGATGAAGTATTAGAAAAAACAATTTATTATTCAATATATTTAAGTGAATTAGGTTCAAAAGAAAATGATATTACTAAATTAGGCCAATCTATGATAAAATACTTAAGTACTCTTGATGAAAATGAAAAAGATGAAGTAATTAAAATTCTTAGTTCTATAACTAAAAATCAAGATAGTAAAATTCAAAATTATTATAATGAAATAGTACGCAATGCATAATTGCGTATTTCTCTGAAAGGAAGCAAAAAAATGTTACGTGAATTCTTTGTAAATGAAACCCCTAAATTTCTATTTAAGCAATTTGGTTTGATTCATCTTATCTTTTGTTTTATCCCCCTAATAGGTACAATATTGATTTATTTAAATCGTAATAAGATAGCTCAAATACCTAAAGAAAAATCTAAGAAATTTCTAAAAATTTCTGCTGTAATCTTATTATTAAATATGATTATCTTTACCGTTGGATTTTTATACTACGGAGTTTTTGATTATACTAAACATCTACCATTTCATTTATGTTTTATAGCTAATTATATGTTTATGTATGGAATCTTATTTGATAAAGAATGGATTTTAAAATATACAATCTTCTTATGTTTTATCGGTCCAATACCTGCTATATTATGGCCAGATATGGTATCTACTATTGATAACTTTGAATGGTGGCAATATGTTATATCACATCATTTCTTTATTTTAGTAAGTTTCTTTTCATACTATGCTTTAGGTTATAAAATAGAAGCTAAAAACTTTATTAGAGTATTTATATTTACTAACTTATTGATGTTTATAATGTATCCTTTTAATTTAAAATTTGGTACAAATTATATTTTCTCTACTGAAATACCTGCTAATGTAATGGTTTTATATCCATGGTTAAAATATTTCCCACCAATGTTAACATTAGAAGTAGTAGGTTTAGTTATATCAGGAGCAATTTACTATTTTATCTTTAGAAGAAGAAATCTGGAATTAGAGAGTGAATAATTTGCTCTTTTTTCAATTTTATGATAGATTAATTATCACCAAAGAGGGGATTAATATGGCAATCTTTAAAAATAATTTAGATTCATACATTACAGCAGTTCAAACTGAAGAAATACTAGCTTCACATGCTGAAAGATTTAAAAGACATAATCGTGAAATGGGTTTACGTTTAGGAATAACAACTGGTGCTATCGCTGCTACAACTTATACAGCAGTTCACTTTGATCGCCCAGAATTTCTAGCTCTTAGTTTTGCTAGTATTGCATTAGTAAATTCAGTATTCAGTTTATATAACTATCATCAATTACAAAAGTATTCTTATCATATCGATTATAAAAATTTAGATAAAATAGATTACAAAGCACTTTCAAGAAGTCTAAGAGAAAGAGACCGTTATAAAGGTAAAATGGAATATGTATCACCATCTCGCTTTTATCGTAAAGAAATAGAAGAAATAGAAAAATCTTTCGGTTTCGAATCAGATAATGATCTTCCAATCCAATTTTTACCAAAAGATGAAGTTCCAGCTCAAGTATTAGATGAATACGAAATGTTCAATCGCAAATATGACCTACCAGAGTTAAAAATAACAGAAGAAGAACTAAATATCTTCGTTGACAAGCTAGAACAATGGTTAAAATCAAAAATGTTATCACATCGTATTTACTTTTATACTAGTGAATACTTCAAACGTTTATTAGCTAAAGGCTTAATAAATTATTGGGATGACTTAACAACTGATAAACTAACTTCATATTTAGATTGTTTTGAATCATTAGAATATACAGAAGAGGAAATAGCAGAGTTCAAAAAAGTTTTACTTACTGCGTTTCAAGAAAATAAAGATAATAAGAAATTAACTAAATAAAAAGCTCTAGCTTTTTATTTTTTTTTTAAAGAATTGTGAAATCTAAGAGAAATTAATTTATAAATAAAATAATTTTATTTGTTATATGACATTCTAAGTTTTGTCAATAATGAATTTTTATGATATTATAGATACACT
>CAVAGO010000048.1:0-15313 GCA_963588075.1 bacterium
CTGTTGTATTGTGTTATAATAAGCCATAGGAGGTTAGAGTATGAATAAGAAGAATGATAAAGTTATAATTGTTTTAATAACAATGGCAGTTTTTTTAGTACTATCTTGGTTTATTAAAATATCATCAGTTAATACTTCAGGAATGTTAACTGAAGGAGAGATTATAAGACTTGGTTTATTTGAAGTACTTTCAATGATATTCTATTCATTCCAAAGAGAAATAGATGTTATTCTATATATTTTGATGGTTGGTGGATGTTATGGAATACTAAAAAATACTAATTCTTATAGAAAACTAGTTGATAAAACATCAAGACTTATTAAAGGACATGAAATAATTGCTTTTGCTGTTATTACTTTAATAATGGGGTTATATGTTTCTATATCGTCTGAATTATTGGCTTTATTCTTTATTATTCCATTTATTGTAAGTGTATTCTTGAGACGTGGTTGTGATAAGATTACAGCTATCTCTGCTGCTTTTGGTGGAATATTTATTGGATATTTAGGTCAAACATTTGGTACATATGGACTTCAAAATTTATTAGATGCTACTGGAGTTACTTATACAGACTTTATGTGGCAAAAATGGGTGTTGTTTGGTATAGCTTATATTTTATATAATTTATTTGCTATTCTTCATATAAAACACACTAAGAAAAAAGATTATACTGATGAGGACTTGTATTGTTCAGAAAAATTAATTGAAAACAAAGTTCCTAAGAGAAAAAGAACTAAGGTATGGCCAACTATTGTTATAATGGCTATTACACTAATTATAATTATGTTAGGTTATATTTCTTGGAATGATAGTTTTGATGTAAAAGTATTTACTGAATTAAATACATCTTTCCAAAGTGCAATGATGGTAAATGATGTTGCATTACCAAGTACTTTTATTGGTACTAGTATGTCTGGTTTAGGTGAATGGAGTGACTTTGTTCACGCAATATTCTTATTCTTAATTGCAACTATCGTAATCGCATTAATAAATAAAGTTTCTGTTGCTGATATGATAAAAGACTTTGGTAGAGGTGCTAAGAAAATATCTAAAGTAGCTATAATATATGCATTAGCTTATACATTGTTATACTTATTTGCGATATCACCATGGCCTGCTACTATAATACATGCAATATTTGGTGAAAATTCATATAACTTATTTACACTATTTATAGCTGCATTCTTAGTATTAACAGTATGTGTTGATCCTGGATATTCAGCCGCAGTATATGGAACATTCTTAACTTATGCTTTTGCAGATAATATAGTTGTTTCAACAATAGTTTGGAGAGTAGGAGGAGCTCTTTCAACATTAATAGTTCCTACTAGTTTCTTATTATTAATGGCATTAAGTTATGCAGATATTCCTTATAAAAAATGGTTAAAATATATATGGAAATTTGTTGTATCATTTGCAGTAGTTGCTTTGATATTCTTATCAATAGTAGTGTATATGTAAAAAAGAAGTTAATGATGAAGTACCCTTTATAGTTGACACACATAAAAAAAGAGATGTGTTAGAATAAGTCAACTATAAGGAGGTACTTTTTCTATGGCTAAAAAAGGACAAAAACTAAGACGAATTGATGAAAAACTAATACTAAAAATTGTAAAAGAGAAAAAATCTGGAAGGACATATTCTTATTTATCTAAAAAATATAAATTTTCTGATGGTAGTATTGTAACTTGGGTAAGAAGATATACATATAGAGGTAATGTATCTAGAATTAAACACGGTCGCAAAAAAGATTTAAAAAATATGACCATTGAAGAGCTTAGAATAGAGAACGAAATATTAAAAAAATTCCAAGCCTTCCTCAAGCAACAACACGTCAAAAAATAGAGTTTATTAATCTTTATAAAAACAAATATAGTGTTTCTAAAATGTGCAAAATATTAGGTATGACAAGACAAAATTATTACAAGTACAGAAATATAACCGATAAAGATTATTATGATTATTTAGAAATAAAACGTGTATTTGAGGAAGGCAAAGAACTATATGGAGCAATAAGAATAAAGAAAGCATTAGCAATTGAAACAGGATGGATAATAAATTTAAAGAAAGTTAGAAGAATAATGAAGAAATATGGTTTAAAAGTAAGATATTATAAAGTTTTTAAGAAAAATATGAACGCTAAAAGAATAGAAGAAAATGTAAGGCCGAATTTATTAAAAAGAAATTTTAATGCAGAAAAAACTAATCAAAAATGGTCAACAGATATTACATATTTAATTTATGAAGGAAAACGAATGTATCTATCATCAATAATGGATTTAAATACTAGAAATATAATTGCTTATAAAATAAGCAAACATATTGACAATAAATTGGTTATAGACACTTTAAATGAAGCTATACGCAAACAAAAAGATGTATCTGGAGTCATCTTGCATTCCGACCAAGGATTCCAGTATACATCTAACGAATATAAAGCTATCTGCGAAGCAAATGGAATAATAATTTCCATGAGTCCAAAAGGATCACCCGTAGATAACTCGCCGATTGAAAGTTTCCACTCAAATCTAAAAAGAGAAACTCTCAGAAGTTATAATATCACATCTTTGAAAGAATATGTTAATCTTGTTAAAGAATGGATAATATTTTATAATACAAAAAGAATTAGACTTAATTAAAAAGACACGTATTCTTTTTTAATACGTGTCAACTAAATGGGTTACACCATCTAATACTTCTTTTTTTTATGTTTTTGAATATATTTAAATAGGTGAGAATATGGAAGAACTATTTGATATGGCAGAAAAAGAAATGATGGAATTAAAACATCCTTATGTAGGAACAGAACATTTTATGTTGGCTTACTTAAAAAAATATGGTTGTAAATATTTAGAATATAATGATTTTAAAGAATATATAAAAAAAGTTATAGGAAGTTCCTATAAAGCTAGTGAATATATATTATATACACCTATATTAAGAAATATAAAAAATGATTGTAATAATGTATATGATGCTATGATAAGAGTATTAACTGATGAAGATAGTATTGCTTATAATTTATTGTTGGCAATGAATGCTGATATAGAAGCAATTTATTTAAATATAATTAATACTAATTATTAGTATTTTTTTATTTTGTGTTTTGTGATATGATATGGACAACTTAGATATTAATTGGAGGGAGAAAGTTTTATGAAAATATTTAATACTTTAAGTGGAAAAACAGAAGAATTTAAAACAATTAAAGACGGAGTAATAAATATGTATGTTTGTGGTCCAACTGTATATAGTTATGCTCATGTTGGAAATATGTGTCCAGTTATTATCTTTGATATGGTTTATAGATACTTTAAGTATCGTGGTTATGATGTTAAGTATGCTAGTAACTTTACTGATGTAGATGATAAAATCATTAAAGCTGCTAAAGAAGCTGGTATTACAGAAAAAGAGTTAACTGAGAAGTATATCAAGATATATTTGGATGATGTTAAAGCTCTTAACTGTTTAGATATCGATTATAGACCTAAAGTTACTGAAACAATGGATGAAATAATTGAATATATTCAATTGCTAATGGATAAAGGTTATGCTTATCAAAGTGGAGATGATGTTTACTTTAGAGTTGGTAAAATAGAAGACTATGGAAAACTTAGTAAACAGGTTGTTGAGGAACTTAATGCTGGTAACAGAATAGAAGTTGATGAAAACAAAGAAAATCCTTATGACTTTGTTTTATGGAAAAAAACAAAAGAAGGAATTACTTGGGATTCTCCATGGGGAGCAGGTAGACCTGGATGGCACACAGAATGTGTTGTTATGATAAATAAAATATTTGGAGATAATATTGATATACATGGTGGTGGAGTAGATTTAAAATTCCCACATCATGAAAATGAAATGGCTCAAAGTTGTGCTGCATGTGGAACTAATTTAGCTAACTATTGGATGCATAATGGCCATGTAATGGTTAATGGTGTAAAAATGAGTAAAAGTTTAGGTAACTTTATTACTGCTCATGAATTACTAGAAAAACATCCTGCTAATGTAATTAGACTTAGTATATTAAAGACTAATTATAAATTACCATTCGATTTTACAGATGCTTTATTTAAAGAATGTGGAACAATCAATGATAAAATATATAATGCATTAAAACAAGCTAATCTAGAAGTTCAATTGAAAGGATTAGAAGTAGGAAAAGTAACACAAGATGAAAAGATTAATGAAATAATGGATGATGACTTTAATACTTCAAATTTAGTAACATACTTATTAGATTTAGTTAAAGAACTTAATACTAAGTTAAGAGCTAAAGAAGAGTTTGTTGAAACTTACGATAAGATAATGTTAATAAATTATATACTAGGACTAGAATATGAATTCATTACATTAAATGATGAAGATAAAGAAATATACAATAAATGGTTAGAATATAGAAATAATAAAGATTTTGAAAATGCAGATAAGATGAGAGCACAATTAGTAGATAGAAAGATTATTTAGGTGATAATATTGGAAAATGTAATTACTTTTGTATTAGTATTGATACTACCTTGTATAGCTTATACGATAATATCTTTAACTTATTCAAAATATAAAGATAAAGAATTAAAAAAGAAACTAAGTGGGTTTGAGATAGCGAGAAGTATTTTAGATAATAATGATTTAAAAGACTTATATATTGTAGAAGTAAAAGGTAATTTGAATGATCATTATGATTATAATCAAAAAGTAATAAGATTATCTACTGATGTATATCATGGGGAAACTATTACTAGTATGGCAGTAGCTGCTAAAATAGCTAGTTATGCTATATTAGATAAACGTAATAATACTTATATGAAATTTAAATTTACATTGAATCCAATTATTAATTTTGCTGTTTATATTGCATATATACTATTTATTTTAGGAATATGTTTACAAGATTTTGGTATGATATCATTAGCTTCTGGAATATTAGGATTTGCTTTAATTTTTCATTTAGTTACATTACCTGTAGAATTTAATGGTAAAAAGATTGCTAATGAAGAATTAAATAAATTAGATAAAATAACTAAGGAAGAGATAAGTGATACTGAGACAGTTTTAAAAGTAGCTAATTATACTTTTATAATGTCTATTTTGACTTGTATTTCTAATTTATTTAGTGAAATTGTTTATAATATTAAGAGAAGAGGATGAGGAATCCTCTTTTAATTTGTCTTTTTTTAGTATTTTTGTTAGAATATCGTTTACTTAAGGGGTGTTTTTATGGTTAGTGCTAAAGAGATGAATGATTTAATTCAAAGATATAAAGGTACTGAGAAAGAAGCTATGTTAGCAGAGATGTTAAAAGGAGCTGCAGTTTTGACAAGAAGAACTCCAGCATTTGAACAAATTAAGAAAGCGCAAGAATTAATTAATAAAGATGGGTTTGATTTATCTATTAATGTTGATAAACCTTATTTGTTAACTACAAGAAATCAAAGATATTTAGATAAGACTTTACCTAAGGATGCTGAAAGTGCTTTTGTTATATTAAGTTCTGGTGATACTTTGTTTGAGTTGGTTTCTAGGGGAGTTAGTAAGATTGTTACTGTTGATGTTAATGATTTACAGTCATTTATTTTTAAATTAAGAAAAGCTAGTATTATGAGTTTGAGTCCTAATGAATTTGAAGGCTTTTTAGTCGATTCTAATGGTCCAAGGTTTATGTCTTTAGATATGTATAAAGATGTTAGAGAAGCTTTTCCTAAGGATGATATTGAGTTGATTAGTTTTTGGGATAATATTTTGAGTATTAATCCGTCTGATGATTTAGCTAAGCATTTTTTTAAGGGCGTAGGCGGGGATTTATCTAAGATTAGATATTCTATACCTTATTTGAAGAAAAAAGGCTTGTATTACGCTTTAAGAGATAAATTAGAGAAAACTCAAATAACAATTAAATTATCAGAAGCATTAACTTATTTACAAGAACATACTGATGATAAGTTTGATTATATAGATATTGCTAATATATTATTGTTTATATATCAAATACAATGTAATGATGATAAAGAAAAATACAATGAAGTATTAAGAAATTTAAGAACTATATATGATACTAATTTAAATAATGGTGGAGTTATGGTAATTGATTATTTATTTGGAGTTAATCTTAAGTCTTTAAATAATATAAGTGAAGCTGATCCTGATAAGAGATTAGTTCAAGAAATATATAAATATACTTATGAAAAGTTACAAGAACTATTTGAATTAGAAAGTTCTACTGTAGAAAAGTTAATTGGTGGATTTGGGAATGAATCTGATACAGTGGTTTATACTAAGAAGTAGATGATGTAAATTTAATATTTAAATTTACTCATCTTTTTTTATTTGATGATATAATTATTTTAGAATAGAGGTGCTTTTATGAAAATAATAGATAAGAAACCTATGGAGACACCAGAAAATGTGTTTTATGGTGTTGACGTTAATAATAAAGCTGCAGTTGAGAAGGAGTTCCTACGTTTGAAAAAGAAACATAGAAATGTAACTATAGTTGTTATTGTTGCTTTAATGGTTCTTGGGGTTATTTTATTTGATTTCTTTAGAGTTAATTATTTTGATGCTAAACCAATATTTGCTATTGAAAAGAAAGTTGAAAAAGGTACTTTGTTTACTGGTTTAGGATATAATGTTTTATATTGTAGTAATGGAGAAAAGTATTTAGGTAGTGTATTATATAAGACTTGTGAAGAACCTGATATGATTGAGTATAGTAATTTAATTTATGAAAAAGTTGTAGATTATGCAGTAGATAAAAAGATAATTGATAAATCTCAATTAAAAGAATTTAATATTGTTAATTTAACTTTAGATGAAAGTAATGATCAAGGTGGTAGTGATTACTTAGCAAATGTTTCTTATGAATGTAAGAATGATAAAACTACTTGCTTTAATGTTAAAAAAGAATTTTTTGATACTCAGAATGTTAACGTTTATATAAGAGTTAATAAGTATAATGAAGTTTATGATATTATTACTTTTAAAACAACAGGTACTTATTATGATATGTTGGTAGAACAGTATACTGAAAGTGCTAAAAATTATTTGATTGAAAATGGTAAGTTAGATGTAGAAAATCTTAGATCATTTAAACTAAAGTTAACTGAGAATCATGGAATGTATAAGTTTAGAAATGTTACTTATGCTGAATCTTATTTAATAGAAATTAATTATATGTGTGTTGATAATGGTAATACGTGTGTTAATGCTGTTGATAAGAAAGATTATGAAGGTGATTATTCTAACTTAGTATTCTATGCAACAATGTTTGTTGATGAAGAAGGAGTAGTTAAATTAATTGGACCTAGAGAGTACTTAGATTTATAAGACTTTCTGGTCTTTTTTTTGTCTTTTTGTTATTATACAGGTGGTGGTATTAATGAATATAGATAAATTAGTTGAAGTAATAAATGATGGAGGCTTGGCGATAGTACCGACAGATACTGTATATGGGATTATTGCTGATGCGACGAATGAAGATGCTATTAATAGAGTGTATGAAGCTAAGAGAAGAGTTTATAGTAAACCTTTAATTATTATGGTATCTAGTCTTGAAATGTTATTTAGATATGTTGATGATGTGAGTGAAGTTGAACAGAAGTTAATAGAGAGATACTGGCCAGGTAAGTTGACTATATTATTTAAGAGAGGTTCTAAATTATCAGGACTTATAAATAATAATGGAGATTTAGTAGGTATTAGATATCCAGATAATGAAAAATTAATTGAATTAATGAATAGATTAGATAAACCATTAGTTTCAACTAGTGCTAATATTGCAGATGAAGGAACTATTACTAGTGTTGATAAAATAAGTGAGGACTTATTAAAATATATTGATTATGTTTATGATGGAGGATTTAAGGAAGATGTACCGTCGACAATTGTAAAAGTTGTGGATAATAAGATTGAATTCTTGAGAAAAGGAGAACTTGCTTCCGTTATTGAAAGAGATTTTATGTAATAAAAAAAGTATGTTATTATAAATATATGGTGGTTTTATGGCGAAAAAGAAAGAGAGTTTTGTTGAGAAAAAAGAACTTATTAACAAGTTATTTATCAATACAGTAAAATATGTTAATAGTTATTCAGAATTTGTAGCAAATTCTCTTTATTTAAATTGGCAAAAATTTATAGAAACTACCAAAAAAGATAGATATGTCGAAAAGTTAAATAAGAATATTGAAAAGATAAAGAAGTTAGAAAACAAACAAGTAGATGATAAATTTATACAAGAAGTTATAGTTAATAATTTACTTTTAATAAATAGAAACTTAAAAAATGTAGATGCTAGATATTGTAAAAGAATGATGGAAGAAATTCAAAAGTTTAAAAGTATTAGTTTGATTTTAATATATTTATTGGATGAATATTTAAAATATTATGAAGATAATAGTAAACAGGATGTTGAAGTTGAACAATTAGTTAATAGCATTAAGTTGAAGAAAACATGTGATAAGGAAAAAGATAATGATATTGATATTGAGTTACCACAAATGAAAGCGGTTGCTACGATTAGTTTGGATAAAAGTGAAAACTATTATGTTCATATAAAAATTATAGATAATAAGATGTTGTTTGATGAAGAATCTTTTAAATTAGAAAAAGAAAATTATCATAGGGCTTTGATTGAAAATAAAGAAGAACCTTTTATAACAGAAGATACTTTAAAATATTCTTCTTTTGAAAAGAAGAGAAGAATATATATTAAGAGTATGTATGAGTTAGATAAAACATTATGGAATTTAATCAATAAAAAAGTTGATATTACATATCTGGTTGATAAAGTATTTAAATGTGCAGGAGATATAGTAGATAACATTTATAAAGAGTTAGTAAATTATAATAATGATAAAACTGTTTTAAATAATTTATTAAATTTAACAATAAGTAGTTATGGTAGTGTTTCAAAATTATTATTATATGCAGATTTGTATGAATATTTAATCGGAACTATTCCATCTTTAGATGAAATAACAAGAGAAGAAGTAATTAATTCATCAAAATATATGATAGTAGAAAAAGGATATAAAGAATTTAGAGATATAGAAGGTATTTTTCCTTCAATAGATGATTTATATAAAGCTGCTAACGAAAAGATAATAATTTATGTTTGTCAGAATAGAATGATGATTATAAATAATTTAGATTTTTTAAATATATATACAAGATATATGAGTGAAAAGGAAATATCCAAGTTATATAAAGAATTAAAATATATGATGATTCAAGATATGGTGTCTACTAAATATTTTGTAGATTTACAAAAGTTTATTGTAAAAATAATTAAGGTTAGATTTAAGTTGGAAGAAGATTATATTTTTAAAGAAATATTAAAAGATGAAAAGTTATTTTAGAAGTTTCCTTAAGGGAACTTTTTATGTGTTATAATATAAAAAGTAGGTGATTCTATGAAATATATAATTCTTGGACATGAAAATCCGGATGTGGATAGTATAATTAGTGGGTATTTATTAGAAAAAATAATGTTAAAAAAAGGTTATGATGTAGAATTTGTAATTCCTGATAAAGAAATATCTCAAGAATCTGAAAAGATTTGTAATAAATATAAATTGTATGTTGGAAAGTATCAAAAAGATACTTTAGATAAAAATGCTAAATATATATTAGTTGATCATAATAAAAGAGAAGTTCCTGGAGAGATTGTTGGAATAATCGATCATCATCCTTGTGATAGTGTAGATGTTGAATATTCTAAGATAGAAGAAGCTTCTTCGACAGCTTGTATGATTGCTTTGGAATGTGAGAAGTTATTAGGTAAAAAAGATATAGAGTTGGCTTGTTTAGCGACATTTGTTGATACAGCATCATTTCATTCGACAAAAACTAGAAAAAGCGATATTAGTTGGGTAAATGAAATGTGTACTAAGTATGATTTTGATTATGACCAAATGTATAGAGATGGTTTATGTTTAACTGATTTAAAAAGTGTTGATGAAATATTATTTAATGGATTAAAGAAATATGATTTTGATGGATATTATTTACATTCTTCATATATTCAAGTTAATGAGATGAAAAATGCCGATAATATAATAGATGAAATATTAGATAAACTAAAAACTTATGTTTTAGATAATGATATTAGCATGTATGTATTTATAGTTTATGATATGTCTGATTTTTATACGAAAGTTTATAAGATTGAAAAAGATACTATAAATACAGATGAATATTTCTTGTATGCATCAAGAGGAAATACGATTATTCCAGATATTGTTAAACAAATAAAAACTAAGTAATCTAGAATTAGATACTTAGTTTTTTTAATTATTTATTTAATCCTTCTAGGATTAATTCTTTATATTTGCCAACACCTGGTTGATCAAATGGGTTAACGTATAATAAGTAACCTCCAGTAGCTGCGGCTAGTTCGAAAAAGTAAATTAGATAACCTAAAGTATATTCATCTAATTTATCTATAGTTATTATGCTACTATAAACTTCATTTTCGTAGTGGGCTTTAGCAACAGCATCGACTGCTATATTATTAATTTCATTTAATGTTTTGTTATATTTAGTATTTATTTTTGCTTTGTTTTGAATATTAAATACTGTTTCAAAAAGAATTTTATCTCCTTCTTGAAAGTATTGACCTAAGGAATGGAGGTCTCTAGTATTTAAGACACTAATTGGTAATATTCCTCTTCCACTTTTTCCTTGGGTTTCAGCAAATAATTGTTTTAACCATTCACCAAAATCTAACAGTTTTTCATCGTAGAAAGTGAAAGATTCAATGGATTTGCGCGACATATATAATTCATGTCTAATAATTGCGTATTTTAGTGCTTGTTTTTGGTCACATTCAGAAGCACCTTTTAATAGTTTTCTAATATCAAAACCTGCTACTGCTATTGGTAGAAGTCCAACAGGTGTTAAAACTGAATATCTTCCTCCAATATGTTCTGGAACATTAAATCTTTTATATCCTTCTTTTTTAGCTAAATCTAATAAAGGGCTTTTGTTTTTATCTGTAGTTATAAAAATTCGATCACTTATGTCATCATATTTTTCTTTCATAACTTCAATTAAAGCATCAAAAGCTAAGTTGGGTTCTAAAGTTGAACCGGATTTAGATATTAGATTTAAACAAATATCTTTGTCTTTTACGTAATCAATAAGGTTTGATAGGTAATCAGAAGAAAGAGATGTTCCTGCAAAAAGAATTTCACAATCTTTTTGTTCAAAATAATTAGATAAAGCACTAATTACCATCTTAGCTCCTAAGAAAGATCCACCTATACCTACAACAATAAAACAATCGCATTTTTTTCGAATTTCTTTACTTGTTTTAATGATATCTTTTATTTCGCTTTCGCTGACACACATTGGAATATCGCACCAATCAGTCATATCATCATCGTTTAATTCTTTCATAATGCTTTCTATTTGATATTTATATCTATCAAAGTTAATACTTTTCATATATGTTTCAAAATCAAATTTCAAATTAATCATCCTCCCATATATTTATTATAACAAATTGGATATATTATTTTAAATAAAGAATATTTTGGTATATTAATTATTTATTTTTATATAAAAAATGGGTAATTGATTAAGTTTTTTCTATTTATTATAATTGAAGTGTGATGAAAGAAATTTTGTCATAAGAATATAATGTAAAGAAATAAGGCGATAAAATGTTAAAAAAGTATAAAGAACTTTTGAATCTTGATGCTACTATAGCTAAAGAATTGTTTGAAGATTGTAATCATCCTTGGGAAGTATTGCCTAAGATTAAGGAATTTATTTTGAAGTTAATTCCTACTTTAGGAGATGAATACGAAGAAGTAGATGAAAATGTATATGTACATAAAGAAGCTAAAGTAGCTAAGAGTGCATGTATAGTAGGACCTACAATTATATGTAAGGGAGCTGAAATAAGACATTGTGCTTATATAAGAGGAAGTGTAATAGTAGGAGAAAATTCTATAGTAGGTAATAGTACTGAAGTTAAGAATGCTATTATATTTAATAATGTTCAATGTCCTCATTATAATTATGTAGGAGATTCAGTACTTGGAGAGTATGCTCATACTGGAGCTGGTGTTATTTGTTCAAATGTTAAGAGTGATAAAAAGAATCTTAATGTAAGAATAGATGATGAAGTAATAGAGACTGGATTGAGAAAATTTGGAGCTATTATAGGAGATCATGTTGAAGTAGGATGTAATAGTGTTTTATGTCCTGGAACAGTGATATTTCCTAATACTAATATTTACCCTTTAACTAGAGTTAGAGGTGTTATTGGAGCTAATAAAATAGTAAAAGATATGAATAATATAATAGAAAAGGAAGACAGATAATGGGAAAATTATTTGGAACAGATGGAATAAGAGGAATTGTTGGGGAAGATTTAACACATGAACTAGCCATGAAAGTTGGAGAAGCAGCTGCTTATGTATTAGGTGGTAAGAAAGAAATAACTGTGTTAGTTGGTAGAGATACTAGAATATCAGGTCAAATGCTTGCTTCTGCACTAAGTGCAGGTTTGATGAGTCAAGGAGCTAAGGTTATTGATTTAGGAGTTGTTCCGACACCTGCAGTATCTTATTTAGTTAAGAAATATGGAGCTACAATGGGAGCAATGATTTCTGCTTCACATAATCCTTCGGAATATAATGGAATTAAATTATTTAATAATGAAGGATTTAAATTACCTGATGCGACTGAAAATGAAATTGAAAAGTATTTATTAGGTAAGGCGGTTCCAACTACTACTAAGGTAGGTACTTATGAAGTTTGTGATACAGCAATAGATGATTATGTTAATCATATTGTGGATACATCTAAAGATATCAACAAGAAATTAAAAATTGTAGTTGATTGTGCAAATGGTTCAGCTAGTACTACAGCACCAATATTATTTGATAAGTTAGGATTAGATGTAGTATTAATGAATTATGAATATGATGGCTATAATATTAACGATAAAGCTGGTTCTACTCATTTAGAAGGTTTAATTAAACAAGTTAAGAAATTGAAAGCAGATGTTGGTATTGCTTATGATGGTGATGCTGATAGATGTTTAATGGTAGATGAAAATGGCGAATTAGTTGATGGAGACCAAATAATGGCGATTAGTACTTTAGATTTGAAGAGGGAAGATAAACTTACTAATAATACTTTAGTTGGTACTGTAATGTCTAATTTAGGTTTAGTTAAGTTTTGTGAAGCTAATGATGTTCATTTTGAAGCAACTAAAGTTGGAGATAGATATGTACTAGAAAAGATGCTTGAATGTAATTATATTATTGGTGGAGAGCAATCTGGACATGTAATATTTAAAGATTATGCTAATACTGGGGATGGTGAATTAACATCAATTCAGATACTTAATATACTTACTAAACAAGGTGTTTCTTTATCAGAAGCTGCTTCAATTATGAAAAGATATCCGCAAGTACTTATAAATGTTAAGGTAAGAGAAGAAGCTAAAGGTCAATATGAGAATGATTCTCAAGTAACTAAAGCTATTAAAGAAGTAGAAAAACAACTTAACGGAGAAGGTCGAGTTTTAATAAGACCATCTGGTACTGAAGCTTTGATTAGAGTAATGATAGAAGGCTTAGATCAAGAAGATATAAATAAGAAAGCTAAGAAAATAGCTGATGTAATAGAAAAGAAATTTGGTGTATAGTCCAAGTTTCTTTTTTTGTATTCTTCAATGATTGTGATATACTTTATATAGTAGGAGTTGGTATTATGAAAAAAGATAATACTTTAAAAGAAGAAGAAAAGAAAGATAATAATGTACTAAGTTTAATTATAAGAATTGTTTTAGCTTTAGTAGCAATTATTTTAGTTGTAGTAATTTATAATACTTTTTTTAATGATAGTATTTATGTTGATTTAAATGATCCAGATTTAGTAGAAACAGAAGATGGATATAAAAAATCGGTTGAATTTGAAACTACTGTTGATAAGAAAGAAGTAGTAAAAGAAAAAAAAGGTAAAAAATATATGATTACTTGTTATGATGAAGATGATAAGTATGAGATAGAAGTTGGTAACTATATATATACTAATTTAGATATTGAAGAAGAAATTAAAGTTTATGGAACTGCTTACTATAATAAAAAGGGATTGCTTTTGTCATATGATTATCAAGTAGAAAGTTTAGTTGATGAGGATGATAATGGTATTATAGATATTCCTGATGGATATAAAGAACCAGAACCTGAGAGAGTACCTGGTGTTGATTATGGCGATGGCGTAATATGGTAAATTAAGGAACACTTATTAAATGTAAGTGTTTTTTCTATGTAAAAATTGTTTAAATAATTTCTTTGTGGTAATATAACGCTGAATTTGAGGGATTATAATGGCAAGAAAGATTATCTGTAATGTATTAGGTATGATTATTACTGAGAGATGTAATTTAAGTTGTGAACACTGTTTAAGAGGTGAATGTAGTTGTAAAGTAATGAGTAGTGAAGTTATTGAAGCTACGTTAAGTCAGTTTGATTATATAGAGACATTATCAATTTGTGGTGGAGAGATTACATTAGCAGAAGAAGTTGTTGAGGAAATAATAAATTATATAATAGAACATCAAATTATAGTTGGGGAGATTACTTATACAATAAATGGAACTATTTATAGTAAGAATTTTTTAGATTTATTAGATTATTCAAATGGATATTTAATACAAGATACAAAGGATAAGGTTAGAACGACTTTTGCTATATCATGGGATGGTTTTCATCATAAAGAAGTAAGGCGACTTGGTATGGAAGATGAGTACATTGAAAATGTCAAGAAGTATGCTGAAAGTGGATACTATTTTGGAGTAAGGAAGTTAGAACAAAAACTTTTTAGAGAAGGAAGAGCTGAGAAGTTACCGGAAGAGATTACAGTACCATTAAGACCTATGGAATTTTATATGACTTACTATACAAGGTATAAAAATAAATTAGGAATGATAAAGAAAAGATTTGATCGTGAAAATGGAAATTGTTTGATGGGACCAATTATTACTGTGAATACTGATGGGATTGTTACTGAATGTGATGCTTCTATTGAACATCAAAGAACTATCTATAATTATGGAAATGTACTAGAAGAATCTATTGAAAGTATATTGTTAAGAAGGAATGCTATTATAACTAAACCTAAGGAAATAAGTAGATTAATGTATAAAGAATTAAAGAGATATTCAACTTATAATAAATAGAAAGTTAAACTTTCTTTTTTTTATTATGTTTGACCATTAAGGTCAAACAAAAAAACTACCGGCTATGCCGGTAAGAATTCAAGAGCAGTAGCGTCGTAGTAATCATTTAATTCTCC
>CAVAGO010000049.1:0-15196 GCA_963588075.1 bacterium
CAATCCATGTCAAGAAAATAGATGGACCTCAAAGTATAAAAGAACAAAAACTAACAACATTCGAAAGAACTGGCTTTACAGCAGTTGAATGGGGCGGAGTATCATACAAATAAAACGTGAGTAATCACGTTTTTTTCTTATTATTTACGAAAAATATTTAAAAAGATGTTATAATACTATTAAATACAAGATATGGAGGCACATATATGGGAACATATAGCGATATGTCTGCAAAAGCAGGTACAAATATAAGCACAATGAATAGTTCATTAAGTAGTATAAAAAACATATCTTTTGATGGTGTTTGGAGTGGTGATGCTTTTAATGCCCAATCAGAAGGATTAAAATTAGTTTTAGAAAACGCTGACAATGCATCAGCAGATTTAGAAAGATTTTCTCAAATACTAGAACAACTAGAACAATATAAAGCTTTAAAAGAAAAAATTGAATCATTAACAGAAGAAATAAATTCTATAACAATTCCAAATGATCCAGAAGAAGCTGCAGCAGCAATGAGTAGAAAAAATAGTTTAATAGCTGAAAGAGATAAATTAATAACTGAAAAAAATAAATTAAGACAAACAATCGAAGCTGCTTTATCTACATTTAAAGCAATCGATTCACAAATTTCAGTAATAAACTACAATCCAGAAGAACATAAAGAATACTTAGAATATTTAGAAAAATTATATGAACAATTTGGTAGTTTAATGACTACAGAAGAATTCATAAGTTACTTAAATCAATTAGGACTTGGTAATCTTTTACCTAAGAATAATAGTGATATTGCACATAGAGGAAGTCATCCAGGAGGAATATACGAAAACTCATTAGAAGCTTTCATCGAAGCTGGTTTAAAAGGATTCTGGGGCTGTGAAACCGACGTAAGATTCGACGCTGATGGAAATCTAGTTTGTAGTCACAATACCGTTAAAAATGGTGAAAATCCAACATCATTTTCAGACTATCTTGATGTTTGTAAACAATATGGTATGACAGCGATAATCGACTTAAAATATGCAGCTGGATTAACAAGCACACCTGATACAGAACTTTCTGCAGCTATCATCAAAATGATTGAAGAAAAAGGTATGACAGATAGTTGTGTTCTTCAAACAAACCACTTTAGTGATTTACCATATATTAGATCACAATCTGATGATGTTAGAATTTGGTTACTAAGTCATGGAACTTCTGTAACAGACTCTAATATCCAACTAGCACTTGAAAACAATGTTGAATGTATTAACTTCCAAAGTTCAGGCAACAATAGTACTTCCATAAAGAAAATAACAGATGCTGGTATAGATGCGTGTGTATGGAATGTTACTACAGAAGCAGGAAAGCAAAGTTGTTTAAATGCAGGAGCAACTTATGTAATGTCAGATAATGTACTAGGTATTACACCATATCAAGAAGGAGAAACAGACTTCAATGCTGTTAAAGGCAACTATGTTAACACAACTACTAATTCAACTTATAATCTTGAAAACTTACAAGAATTAAAGAAATTCTTAGAAAACACAGGTGTATCAAATACTACAGCAAATACTACATCAGATACTACAACAGCAGCAGATACAACAACTACTCAATACTATGATAATTACGACGCTTCAACTAATGGAACAAAAACTGCACCAGCAGGCTCATATACTGGACCAATACTACTTGCTAATCAAGGAAGATTAAATTACGTTAGAACAGATGGCGTTACTGTTCAAGAAAGCTGGTGTGATATAAGTTTAAAAAATGCACCAGAACTAGCAGCATTCTATCAATATGATGGTGACAAAGTAGTAGAAGGTACAAAAATTAGTGATATGGAATATTGGGTTCGCGAAGACGGTGTTCAAATGATTGGTGATTATGTTGCAGTTGCAACCGATGTAATCGCTAGAAAATCATACGGCGTAAAAGATAATATGGCTGGATGGCAAGGTGGAACATATAATTATGGAGATGTTGTTGAAACAACTCTTGGTAAAGGTATTGTAATGGGAATTTGTACAGAAGCTCAAAGACTAAGAAGTGTAAATGGTGATTCGTTTACAAACCTAGAGATATACACACTATGGAACAGCTCACCTTATTCAGGAACAGTAAGAGCCAAAGACTATGTACCAACAAACTATGCTAACGATCCATTATTAGCATATCAAGATTAATAAAAAAGATAGGAGTCTAGAAATGAAAAAAGAAAACACTGAACTAGAAAAAGTTGTTGAAGAAAAAACTCTAACAACAGATACTCCAACTATTGAAGAAAAAACTACCAAACAAACAAAAAAATCTAACAAAGTCTTCGCCATTATCTTAATAGCAATCCTTATAGTAGGACTAATGGTCGGAGCATTCCTACTAGGACAAAACTTTGCTAACAAAGAAGATAATAAGAATAATGAAGAAGAAAATAAAGAAGTAAAAAAAGCAACCTATGATAAAGAAAAATATAAACATATAAACTATCTATATATGACTGAAGATGGTTATTATTGCGGTAATAAATCATCTATATGTACAGAAAAAGCTCTAGAAATACCTTCAGAAACAGAAGAAATAGATATTCTAGATTATCAACCATATGTTAATAAAGAAAAACCAAGATTCATCTTATATAGAGATAATGGCTTTAAATTATATGATACAACTGAACAAACTATAGAAGAACTAGACTTAACAACAAGTTCAACTTATTACAATTTACATTTAAGTGAAGATTCAACTGAAATAATTGGTGTATCATCAGGTGATGGATTAGTTGGTGCATACTATAATTTAAAATTAAAAAAGAATATGTATGTTAATGAATATCAAAGTATCTCTGCTATATCAGATACTTACTTATCAGCTACTAAAACAAATGATGATGAAGACGATGAAGATGACGAAACTTTTTTACTACATGTATCAGAGGAAAAAGTTGAAATGAAAGCTACAGGAATTTGTAAATTCCTATCTGTTGAAGAATATAAAGATAAAAGATATTACATAGAGTATCAAGGTTGCGTAGGTGGAAGCGTTGCTACAATATACAGTGTATCTAAAGCTGTTATAGCTGAGAACAAAGCTTCTACAGATTATTCTTTTGATGACAATGGATATCTATATGTCTTAAATAATAATAAAGTTGAAAAATATAATACAGATGGTAAATTATTATCAACATCTAAATCATATGAAAATGTAATGCAATTAATAAAAGAATTCGTTGTTTATAAAGAGGATAATAAAGTATATATAACTGATGGAAAAACAACTACTAAGATAACTGATTGGGAAGATGGTTTCTATTTCCATAGCGCTTTATCAGGATATTATGATGAAGGTTCATTAGTTGAAGAAGAAGGCAAAGATGCTGGTATCTATCTAGTATTTGAATATGGTCAATTTGCTGAAGGACCTGGTGTAGAATATTACTATAATACAGAGACAAAAGAAGTAAAAAAATATGACTTAGAGTATATAGGTGGGTATGCAAAACCAGTCCTATACTTATATCCAGAAGAAGAAACAGAAGTAACAGTAAACTTCGAACATGAAGAAAGTCTTACAACAACATATCCAAAATTCCAAGATGAATGGACAGTAACAGCTCATCCAAATGGTGATTTATATGATGAAAATGGTAACTACTATTATGGCTTATACTGGGAAGAAAACTCTAACCATTTAGTTGATTTCAAAGAAGGATTCTATGTATCAAAAGATAATGCAATCTCATTCTTAGAAGAAAAACTAACTATAATAGGACTTAATGCTAAAGAAAGAAATGAATTCATCATGTACTGGCTTCCTATCTTAGAAAAGAATGAACATAACTTAGTATATTTTGAATTAACAGAAGAAAGAGAATCATTTAATAAATTAGAAATAACTCCAACACCAGATTCACTACTAAGAGTAGCAATCCATGTCAAGAAAATAGATGGACCTCAAAGTATAAAAGAACAAAAACTAACTACATTCGAAAGAACTGGTTTTACAGCAGTCGAATGGGGCGGAGTATCATACAAATAAAACGTGAGTAATCACGTTTTTTTTTTGGATTAAAAGGAGTTTTTAATATATATAAAGAAAATATAAGATAGAGGGAGGTGTATTCAATTTACCTATCACAATTAGATATTAGTTAAATTGAATTAATATATATGAATAAAATAATCCAAGAATTAAAAATAGAAAACATGATATATGAAATACGAGGTAAGCAAGTAATGCTTGATAGTGAAATATCAAGAACCAAATGTCAGTGCCAGATAATTATGTAATTATATAGAAATTAGATTGGAGTTGAATTATGTTAGAAATACAAGAAAAAGATTTTAAAACAATTATTAATGAAGCCAAAAATCAAATTAGTAATACCCAAATAGAAATATTTCAAAATGCTAATATGAGTTTATTAAAATTATATTATAATATTGGAAAGATTATTTATGACAATTCAGAATGGGGCAATAAGTTTATTGATGAAATGGCACGTGAATTAAAAATATCGTTTCCAAATATCAAAGGGTTTTCAGTTAGAAATCTTAAAAGTATGAAGAAATATTATTTGATTTGTAGTCAAAATGAAAAAGTGCAGACAGCATCTGCACAAATTCCTTGGTCACATAATATGTTAATTTTAGATAAAATAAAGGACAATGGTAAGAGAATATGGTATATGAATGAAACTGCTATTAATGGATGGAGCTATGATATTCTTGGATTTCAAATAAAAAGTGATGTATATTCTAGGCAAGTATTAGGTGATAAACCAAATAATTTTAATACTACATTAATAAAGCCACAAAGTGAATTGGCTAGAAATATGATGAAAGACCCTTATATATTAAATTTAACTTCATTAAAAGAAAATTATATTGAAACAGAGTTAGAGATTGATATGCTGATAAATATGTTTTAGATATGATAAGCAAACTAACCATTCCTGTAATTTTTGTCTTAAGTACTAAAAGTAGATTAAGTAATTTAGATATAGACAAATACAATCAAGAATACAACAACTTAACTTTAATATATGATGATTCTTTTCATGATAGATTTATTATCTTGGATAAAAAAGAGATGTACCATTTAGGTACATCTATAAATAATGCAGGTACTAAGACTTTTGCTGTTAATAAAGTAGAAGATACTAGATGGTTAGAATTAGTCCTAAAAGAAATAGATTTATTTCATTAATTTTCGCGAAAAAATACTTGACACGGAAGTTCGGGGGGGGGGTAAAATTTTTATAGACAATAGAGGAGTATGTATATGAAGAAGATAATATTTTTTATTTGCTTATTTTTTACAAGTATTTTTATAGCGACAGCCGCTCCATGTAAAGTAATTAGTGGAGACGGAACTAACATTGGAGATGAAATCCAATGTGGTACAGAAAACTTTTATGTTTTATCAAACGATGGCGAAAACATAAAGATGTTAGCAAAGTATAATTTGTATGTAGATAGAATATATTACAAGGTTATATTTGATCAAACTTTTGAAACTTATGAAGAAGCCGCAACATATTGGAATAGTAATTATTCAAATGACTATGAAGGATACAGGAGATTTATTATAAACGATTCTAATGAATATTATGGAGCACTTGCTTATAATTACATAGAATACGAAGAAGTTAAACAAAATGAATTAGCAATTGGTGCACATGGTAATCTAAAAGTTGAACCATTATTTCCGGAAGTAGGTGTATATTATGATTTTGATATGGATTATTACTTTCACAGCGCAGACGAAGAAATATATTATGTGGGATATAGAGATTTTGAAATCGGTAAAGATACTGGTTACGATGATAAAACAGAGTTGGATTATTATTTAATATATTATAGTGAGTACCTAGAAAAAATAGGAATATTAACTTCTGAATGCACAATTTTATCAGTAACAGATATAAACAATTTGGTATATAAAATAACAGGAGCAGAGTTACCTTTAGAAGAGTGGTACAATAATAAAGAAAATTGGGGAATTGTTAATTCTAATTATTATGATGCTGCAGTAGTTGGTAGCATAAAAGAACAAATGCCAGAGGGATATGAATGGTTATGGTCAACAACATATTGGACAAGAACTTTAGAGGGTAACACTTGGGATGGAATGTACTTTGTAGACACTATGGGAGATTTGTGTAACGGAGATTTCTGTGAAGTGTCAGTTGGTGCAGGCATCCGCCCTGTAGTAACAATCCCAGCATATTTAATCTACAACATAGAAACTAAAACAGATGGTAATGGTACAGTAGAAGCAGACCATGTTGAAGCAGAAAGTGGAACTGTAATTAAATTTACAGTAACACCAAAAGAAGGATATGTCCTAAGTGTAGTCAAAGTAACCGATGCAAATGGTAATGTAATAACATTTACAGATTATACCTTTACAATGCCAAATGCCAACGTACTTATTGAAGCAACATTTGTTCCAATAAAAACAGATAATCCAAATACTTTTTCTAAAAATATATGTCTATTAGTAATAGTTTGTTTAATTGTAATAACTCTTGGTTCAATCATTTATCGAAAAATAAAATGGATTAAAGAATAATAATGTAAACCGCAACATATCTAATATTGATATGTTGCTTTAAATTGTATTATTATAAAAATAAGATTAGAGAAATATTAATTAAGAATGGAAGTAATAACATGAATAGTGAAGAATTAGAAAAAAGTAAAAAGAAGAAAAAGATAATAATTATCGCAATCTTAATATTTATATTAATAATAGGAATTATATTAGGGCTTTGTTTAAACAAAAATAAAAAAACAACTCCAGAAGATGATACTAATATCACAGAGAAAAACAAAGAAGAGGAAAAGAACAATCAAATAGATGAAGATATAAAGCAAGAAATAAAACTGGAAGAAGAATTACCAGAAGAGAATCAACAAGATAATCCTACTAATGAAGAAACAGAAACACCAACCAACGATAATAATTCTTCAACCAATACAAACAGTAATAATTCAAATAAAAATAATTCTTCAAATAATTCAAATAGTTCAAACAATTCAAATAGCTCAAGTAGTTCAAATAACTCATCTAGTTCTTCTAACACAAATAACACAACTAATTCAAGCAATTCAAATAATTCTTCTAATTCAAACAATACAACAGAAACAACATCTCCAGTAGAAGTAACAACTTCTAATATAAATTTAAATAATTATAAATCAGATATAGTAATTACTAAAGGTGGAGAATATACATTAACAGGAACTTTAAAATACAGTGTATATATAAATGCTGATTCAAAAGTAACACTAAATTTAAATGGAGTTACAATAAAATCTAAAACAGATTCAGCAATAGCAAACTATAATACAGAAGACTTAGTTATAAACTTAGTTAGTGGAACTAGTAATGTAGTATCTGATGGTATTGTAGATAGTAGTTACGACGGATGTATTTTCTCATACGGAGAACTAACTATAACTGGTTCAGGTAGCTTAACTGTATATGGTAATCAAATAGATGGTGAAGGAATAGCAACTAAATACGTTCCTATAAATATAAATAATGGTAATATCAAAATTTATTCAGCAGACGATGGATTAAATACTGGTAAAACAGGAGGAACTATTTCTATTAATGGAGGAACAACATATATTCAAGCTGGTGGAGATGGTATAGATTCTAATCAAGATATAGTTATAAACGGTGGAACATTAACTGTAACAGGAGGATCATCAGGAGTTAATTCAGGATTAGATGCTGACTCTGGTATTACTATCAATGGTGGAACAACATTAGCATTAGGAACAGAACAATTACAAATTCCAGAATCTGCTTCTCAATATGTTCTTGCGTTATCTTTAAATGATTCAATATCATCAGGTACATTAGTAACCTTAGTAGATGAAAATGATAACGTAATAGTATCTTTTAAAGCTAAAGACAAATTTAAAAATATAATTATAAGTAATTCTCAATTACAACCAGGTAAATACTATCTATATTCTGGAGGAATAAATACAGGAACATTAACTAATGATATTTATAGTGGTGGAACTTATACAAAAGGTGAATTAATTTCCATAGATGGTATAACAGAGTTTGTCATAAAAAATAAAATAACTTCATACATAGGAAGATAATTTTGAATTAAATCCTTACATTAAAGAGACTTAATAATATAAGTCTCTTTATAGTTTTGTACTTACGTAAATTTATTTTTTTATTATAAATAATAATTTTTAATCATTATTTAAATTTATATGCTAAAATACATTTCAAGAAGAGGTGTTTTAAATGGACTATAAATTTAATGGAGCATTAAATGAATTTTTTGCTAGTCATGAAGGCTTGGATGATGATGAATTGGAAAAGGAACTTCAAAAATTCATAGAAAAATATAATGATGGGGAGATTCATTATGAAAATATCGCCTTGTATCAGGCTTACGAATTATTAGATGAAGCACAATATACAAAGTCCAAGAAAAAAGCTAAAGAGTTAGCCAAAGAAGCGTATGAAGTTTGTCCTGATTGCTTTGATGCTGTAATTTACCTTGCACAATTAGAAGAGAATAATTTGAAGAGAAAACAAATTTTAGATGAAGGATTAGAATATGAAAAAAATAGATTAATGGATGAAGGGTATTTTGATAAAGATAATATAGGAAATTTCTATGGAATTTTTGAAACAAGACCCTATATGCGAGGTTTATCTATAAAAGTTTATGTTCTAGTTTCTCAGGGAAAGATTAAATTAGCAGAAGAAGTTTGTAAAGAAATATTAAGACTTAATGAAAAAGATAATTTGGGTATTAGATTTTTGTTAGCAGCAATATATGCTTATTTTGAAGATGAAAATTCTTTATTATCATTGCATAAGAAATATCCAGATGAACAACTTTCAATGCTATTTCCTTTATTAGTGTTATATTATAAGTTGGAACAATATGATAAAGCGAAAGAATATTTAGATAAAATTAATAAGAATAACAAACATTTTCTTAAATTATTTAAAGGAACACTTAAATCAGATACTAATGTACCAGAAGGATATTATGGTGTTGGAGATGTATCTGAAGTAATGGTGTATTTTCGTGATTTTCAATTTCTAATGTATTCTATCCCTTGCATTGATGAGTTTATTTTAGAAAATAGTAAGAAATCTAAAAAATAGAAAGTTTATCTTTTGGAAGATAAACTTTTTTCAATGAGTTTAAGAAAACGTGCATTTACTTCTGAAATTAAATAAAATTAAATTCGTGTGAAAATTACTTGACACGGAAGTTCGGGGGGTAAAATTTTAGTGATAATAGAGGAGTAGATTTTATGAAAAAAATAAAACTAAGTATTTTTACAATACTCATTTTATTTGTATGTACAACAGTTAACGCTTTAACTATTCAACAAAAATGGGTTCAAGAAGAAGCACCAATATCAGGAGATTTCTTATCATATCAACGTTTATTTACAATAGGGAATGATGTAATAGCAATAGGTAACTATGGTGGTGATGGCGGACATAATATTATTAGATATGATACAAACGGAAATAAATTATGGTCAACAGAAACAGATTATTATACAGATTTTAGATTGAATGGTGAAAGTCTTGAAGCATTATATAGTTATGGTAATTCAAGTGGAATTTCTATAATTGACTCTTATGATGAAAATGGGAAGATAACAAATGAGTATAATGAAATTCTAGATGATGGATTTAAAATAATACTTGCCGGTGAAGAAACTTATAAAATAGCTTATTCAAGAACAGGAACATCAGGAACAAAGAACCGTTATTTAGTAAAATTATATAAACTAGACCAAAACTTCAATTCTGTAGAAGAATATGAATTTTATTTATCGCAAGAATGTCATAATTTTTTATCTTATGTTTATAACCCTAATGACAATGAAATTATTTTTATTTTTGATGCATGGGGTGATTCTTCCGGTAACCGTTCTATTTTTTCTTTTGACATAGACAATGGTGAATTTTCAGAAGAATATATTTATACAACTCATAGACCATATGGAATTAACGAATATTATTTAACTGATTATGGATTGGTTTTTACATATGAGGGAGAATACAAATCTGCCGAAGATGATTGGTCTTACGTTTATGAAAAAACAAAAATATTGCTTTCGAAAAATCATGATATAAATTATACAATTTCTAATTACTTCAATTTAAAAGGAGTTTATTATAAAGATGGCTTTTTCTATATAAGTGGAAATGACGATGACGGAGCAGTATTGTATAAGCTAAATGATGATTTAGAATTAGTATGGACATATAGAAAAGACTCATCAGAAAAATTTAGTACGCTAAAAAATATGGTTGTATTAAATGATTATATTTTTATACTTTCAGATACAAGTGAACCAAATGGATATATATATCATAGCCCTAGTTTATCAAACCGAGAAACAAGTGTCATGGTTTTGGATAATAAATGGAATTTAGTAATGGAATATGCTTTAGATAGTGAAGAACTAAAGGGTAGCGAAATTCATAATATTATTGAAAGTGATGATGGTTTCATAGTAGCTGGTGAAATATATGATGAAGAAAATGATGCTAATGCAGTAATTGCTGAATTCACAGTAATATTTAACATTACAACTAAAACAGATGGCAATGGAACAATAACTCCATCAACTACAACAGAACATAGTGGGAATGAAGTAACATTTGTAGTTACCCCTAATGAAGGTTATGTCCTAAGTGAAGTTCAAGTAACAGATGAAAATGGTAATGTAATCATATTTACTGACTATAAATTTACAATGCCAAGTGCAAACGTATTGATTGAAGCAACATTTGTTAAAGAAGAAAAAAATCCCGAAACTTCAGACATAATTATAGTTACAATTACAATTTCGATTCTTTCAGGAGTAATATTAACATTTGTAAATCATAAAAAGAATGATGTAATTTAAAACAGGAAAAATAAATTCCTGTTTTTTCATGAAATTAATTCTTGACACAGAAGTTCGGGGGGGTACACTATTATTAATAATAGAGGAGTCTGAGTATGAAGAAATTAATGTTTATTTTAAGTATATTTTTTACAAGTATTTTAATAACATCCGCCGCACCATGTAAAGTTATTAGCGGAGACGGAACTAACATTGGCGATGAAATCCAATGTGGTACAGAAAGCTTTTATGTTTTATCAAATGATGGAGAAAACATAGAAATGTTAGCAAAGTATAATTTATACGTTGGTAGCACATATTATAAAGTAGAATTTGATCAAACTTTTGAAACGTGGATAGAGGCAAGCAATTATTTTGAAGATAATTATAGTACTGAATATGATGGATTCGGAAGTTCAATTACTGATGAAAATGGAGAATATTATGGAGCGATAGTATATAAATATCTCGATTATAACGAAGTAAAACAAAGTGAAGAAGCTATTGGAGCACACGGGAATTTAAAAGTAGAGCCATTGTTTCCAGAAATAGGTGTTTATAATTATTTTGTTGTAGAAAATGATTATTTTCACGGAAATTATATATGGCCTACATTTTGGGAACATAGAAATGACGAAGGAGGTTTTACCGATTTTGAGATTAATTTAAACTCAACTAAGGAAGGACAAGTTCTCGAATGGTTTTTAGAATATGAAAAAACATTAAATAGTTTAAACATAGATGTAATAGATATAACAATGTTGTCTGTATCAGACATTAATAAAATTGTTTTAAATGTTACAGGTAAAGAAATGCCATTAGAAGAATGGTGGAATAATAGAGAAAATTGGGGATATGTAAACTCAGAACCAACAGGGTTTGAAATAGTAGGAAGTATAAAAGATTTAATGCCAGAAGGTTATGAATGGCTATGGTCAACAACATATTGGACAAGAACACTACCAACAGGAGGAGAATATCAACTCTATTTTATCGATACAATGGGGGATTTATGTAATAGTCATTTCTGTACAGCATCAGTTGGTGCAGGAATTCGTCCAGTAGTAACAATCCCAGCGTACCTAATCTATAGTATAGAAACAAAAACAGATGGCAATGGTACAGTAGAAGCTGACCATGTTGAAGCAGAAGGTGGAACAGAAATAAAATTTACAGTAACACCAAACGAGGGATATGTCCTAAGTGTAGTCAAAGTAACCGATGCAAATGGTAATGTAATAACATTTACAGATTATACTTTCACAATGCCAAATGCTAACGTACTTATTGAAGCAACTTTCGTACCAATCCCAGAAGACAATCCAGAAACATCTGATATATTAGCAATAGTATGTACTGTATTTGTAATCTCTGGAATATTACTAACTTACATGAATTATAAGAAGAATAATATAGCTTAAAACAGGAAATCAAAATTCCTGTTTTTCTATGCAATTAATTCTTGATAGAGAAATCCAATGAGGAATTATAAATAATATAGTATAGATAAAAAATTTTTACATAAATATATAATATTTGAACAAAAAAACTATTAGCAAGTGAAGAAAAACGCCAAAAAAGGCAAAAATCTTCAATGAAACAGTTGATTAAAGTTGCTATTAGCAATATAATAACATTGAAGAAAAATGACAAAAACGTCAAAAATATTCAGTGGAGGGCAAAGATGAATAAAAAGATAATCAAAAGAGATATATATTTAAATAAATTGATAAATAAGAAAGAAAATGGATTAATAAAAATAGTTACTGGTATCCGACGTTGTGGGAAATCTTATTTGTTAAACGAATTGTTCGTAGCTCATTTAAAAGAATCAGGTGTAAAAGATAATCATATTATTAAATTAGCATTAGATATGGAAGAAAACAAGCAATACCATGATGCTAAACTACTAAATGATTACATATTTTCTAATATAAAAGATAAAGAAATATATTATGTAATCCTAGATGAAATCCAATTGGTTGAAGGATTTGAATTTGTGTTAAATGGTTTATTGTATGAAAATAATATAGATGTTTATGTAACAGGTAGTAATTCTAAATTTTTATCATCAGATATTATAACTGAATTTAGAGGAAGAGGAGACCAAGTGCGAGTATATCCACTTTCATTCTCTGAATTTGTAAGTGCATTTGATGGGGATAAATATGAAGCCTGGAATGAATATATTACATACGGAGGATTACCATTAATTTTGTATAAAAAAAATGATGAAGAAAAATCTCAATATTTGAAAGAAGAATTTGAAAAAACTTATATTAAAGATATTATTGAAAGAAATAACATTCAAAGAGTAGATGTGTTAGATTCGATTGTTAATATGCTAGCTTCAGCAGTTGGATCATTGACAAACCCACAAAAAATTTATGATACATTTAGAAGCAATGGAGAAAAAGAACTATCTTTAAATACTATTAATTCTTATATTAGAAATATTGAAGATTCATTTGTAGTAAATAAATCGAATAGATATGATATAAAAGGGAAAAAATACATTCAAACTCCGCAAAAATATTATTTTACTGACGTGGGATTAAGGAATGCAAGATTGAATTTTAGACAGCAAGAAGAAAATCATTTGATGGAAAATATTATTTATAATGAATTATTATTGAGGGGATATAACGTTGATGTTGGTGTAGTAGAGATTAGAGAAATGTCACGAAGAAAACAATTAGAGGTAGATTTTGTTTGTAATCAAGGTAATAAGAGATATTATGTACAAGTTGCATTAAATTTAGATACACCAGAGAAAAACCAACAAGAATCTAAATCATTGAATAATATTGGTGATAGTTTCAAAAAAATTATCGTAGTAAAAGATAATATAAAATTATGGAGAAATGAGGATGGAATTCTTATAATAGGAATTCAAGAATTTTTATTAAATAAAGACAGTTTAGATTTATAATTAAAAAGACTAATAGAAAATAAAATGGGAATTAAATTCCTGTTTTTAAATTAGATTAAAAGTATTGTGATATAATAAAGATGAATTGGAGATGATAGTTTATGAAATGTACTTTAATGAATAAAAATATGGAAATATTACTAGCAGAATACGATTCTGCTACTGGTGTATTTACACAAGTATATGATATTTATAATATAAACTATGCTCCTTATATTTTAAAAAGCTTTTATAAAAAAGAAGATATTAATGATACATCATTTAGAACTAATTTAAGTGAATGGTTTAAAGGAAGAGGAATACCTTCATGGAGAGATAAATTAGATTTACTATTACATAGATTAAATATTAATGCTCCATGTGAATTACTAGATAAAGCTTTTGGATTATCTTTATCAGATCAATATTGGTTAAAACCATTAAACTCTAATATAAAATATGAAGATATTAATTTTTTTGATAATGATTTTGATTATGCAGAATTTATGGAAGCATCATTATCTAAGAACAGCAAAATAATAAAAAACATTTCATCATTAAAAACACCTAACAATACAACAGATGGAATGTTAAAAAAAGCTTGGATAATTGAAAATGGCACACGATACCTATTAAAAGGTGGATATAAAAATGAAACATTACAACCATTTAATGAAGTATTAGCAAGCGAAATATGTAAAAGATTAGGATTTAATCATGTGGAATATACACTTGATAAATATAAAGATATGGTTGTATCAAAATGTCCTTGTTTCATAACAAAAGATACAGAATTTATTACTTGTAATCAAATAAAAAGTAATATGAAAAGACATAATAGTATAAAAGACTATGAAGAATATATAAATAAATTAGAAGAAGAAGGAATAGAAGAAGTACGAACTAAAATAGAAAATATGTATATTTTAGATTTCTTAATTATGAATGAAGACAGACATCTTAATAATTTTGGAATTATAAGAGATGTTAATACATTAAAATGGATAGATGTTGCACCAATCTTTGATAATGGTCAAAGTTTAAATATTGATTATTATGATGAAGAGGAACTACATATTCTAGGTGAAGGAAAATTATTCTATGAAGTAAAATCTTTTGATGAAATTATTAAAATAGTTAAAGATATACAAAGAATAGAGATAAATAAACTAGAAGACCTTCCTGAATGGTTTGACAATCTATTACATCAATACCAACCTTTAACAGGTTATTCTGATAACAGAATAAATAAGTTATGCATCTTATTAAATAGACAAATAAATAAATTAAAAAGAATAATAGAAAATAAGAACGGGAATTAAATTCCTGTTTTTTTGTGGTTAACTTCATATGTAAATGCACGTATAATATGAGTTGCAGTTTTTATATGTAA
>CAVAGO010000050.1:0-15061 GCA_963588075.1 bacterium
ATAAAACTAAATGCACGTGGGGAGTAAGAAAGTGCATTTACTTCTGAAATTAAATTTTGAAAAAAAGTTTTAAAAAAAACTTGCTATTTACAAACAATTGTGTTAGTATCTTAGTTGCAATTATGTATTTTTATGCATGATTAGCTGAAGTGGGAGGGAATAAGCGGATTGCCTTTGACCACTTTCGCGAAAAAAATTTTTTAGGAGGTGTTTTTCGTGGCAAAAGAAGCCGTAAAGAAAATTAAGTTACAAATCCCAGCAGGGAAGGCTACTCCAGCACCACCAGTTGGTACTGTATTAGGACCTGCAGGTATTAATTTACAAGAATTCTGTACTAAATTTAATGACGCAACTAGAGATAAAATGGGAGATATCGTTCCTGTTGAAATCAGTCTTTATGAAGATAGAACATTTGATTTCGTTCTAAAAACTGCACCAGCTGCATTCTTAATTAAGAAAGCTGCTAAAATCCAAAAAGGAAGTACAAAAGGTGCTAATGAAACTGTTGCTACAATTACAGTTGATGACTTAAGAACAATTGCTGAAACTAAGTTACCAGACTTAAATGCATATGATGTAGATGCTGCAATGAAAATTGTTGAAGGTACTGCAAGAAATATGGGTGTAGCTGTTAAAGGTTTAAACGATGCAGAATTAGCTGCTCAAGCTGCTGAAGCTAAAGCTGAAGAAATTAAAGAAGCTAAAAGAGAAGCTGAATTAGCTAAGATGGAAGCTGAAGCAAACGAAGCTCATGAAGTTGAAGTTATCGGTGAAAAAACTGATGACGAAAACGCTGAATAATCAGTAATATAAAATAAGAAAAACAAAAATAAATAAAAATCCGCTAATAAACCACAATTAGGAGGTAAAATAATGAGAAAGTTAGGTAAAAAGTATGTGGAAGCTTCTAAAAAAGTAGAAAAGAACAATCTTTATACTAAAGAAGAAGCAGTAAAATTAGTTAAAGAAACTTCTATTACTTCTTTCGATAGTACTGTAGAAGTTGCTATTAAACTAAATCTTGATACTAAAAAAGCTGATCAACAATTAAGAGGCTCTATGGTATTACCTAATGGAACTGGTAAAACTAAAAGAGTTTTAGTTATCGCTAAGGGTGAAGCTGCAGAAGCTGCTAGAGTTGCTGGAGCTGATTATGTTGGAGATACTGACATGATTGATAAAATCCAAAACGAAAACTGGTTCGATTATGATGTTATCGTAGCTGCTCCAGATATGATGGCTCAATTAGGTAAAATCGGACGTGTTTTAGGACCTAAAGGTTTAATGCCAAACCCTAAAACTGGTACTGTAACAATGGATACAGCTAAAGCTGTTAATGACATTAAAAAAGGTATGGTTGAATATAAAACTGATGCTTATGGTAATGTTCATACTGTTATTGGTAAAGTATCATTCGATGATGCTAAACTATTAGAAAACTTAAATTATGTAGTTTCTACAATAGTTAAAGCTAAACCAAGCGTTGTTAAAGGTAAATATATAACTAACGTTTCAATTTCTAGTACTATGGGTCCTGGAATTAAAATTGATCAAAATTCTTTTGACATTTAATTGTTATTAGAATATAATATGAATTGTTAGAAAAAAAGCATTCTTCCTAAGACAGCAAGTGCTCAATAAATCTTGCCGAGGAAAGTCTTATAATAACATTAATTTTAATGTGTATTTTAAGCTTTCCCGGAAGGAAAGCTTTTTTAAATATCCTTAAAGGAGGGAAATAATGGCAAGTGCAAAGATTTTAGAAGGCAAAAAAGCTATAGTTGAAGAAATTAAATCAAACATTCAAAATAGTGAATCAGTTATTATTTTTACTTACCAAGGTTTAACAGTTTCTGATCTTAGCAATTTAAGAAAAGAACTTAAGAAAACTGACAGTGAAGTAAGAGTTTATAAGAATACATTATTTAAAAGAGCTGTTGATGATTTAGAAATCAACTTAGATGGTTTCTTAGAAGGACCAAACGCAATTGTTTTTGGTAAAGATTTATTAGAACCAATTAAAGTAATTTCTGAATTTGCTAAAGAACATGAAAATGCTAATATTACTGTTGGTATTATCGATGGTGCTCCTGCAGATTTAGATGTTATCAAAGAATATGCATCAATCCCATCAAGAGATGGATTATTAACAATGTTAGCTGGTGGCATGATTCAATATGTTAAAGATTTAGCTATCGGATTAAACATGTATGCAGAACAATTAGAAAAGTAATTTTGGAATAAAAGAAAGGAAAATATAAAATGGCAAAATTAACTAGAGAAGATTTTATAAGTGCTTTAAAAGAAATGACTATTCTTGAAGTTAAAGAATTAGTTGACGCAATGAAAGAAGAATTTGGAGTAGACCCAAGTGCTGTAGCTGTAGCTGCTGCTCCTGCAGCTGGTGCTGCTGCTGAAGATAATGCTGCTAAAACTGTAGTATTAAAAGAAGCTGGAGCTACTAAAATGGCTGTAATCAAATTATTAAAAGAAATTACAGGATTAGGATTAGTAGAAGCTAAAGCATTAGCTGACAATGGTGGAAATGTTAAAGAAAACGTTCCTGCTAAAGAAGCTGAAGAAATTAAAGCACAATTAGAAGAAGCTGGCGCAACTGTTGAATTAGCTTAATTCAATAATTGAGTTATTAAAAAGACAACAAGAGTTGTCTTTTTTTGTGTTGTGATAATCTACCTAGTAAAAAATTACAATTTGTATTATAATTAATGTTGATGAGGTGGAGGTGTTGGTAAATATGAAATTAAATAATCATGGTTGGGGTTACAGAGATATGATTATTTATGGATGTATTATTTTATTATTTTTGTTATTAGCTGCTTATAATATTAATTATTTATATGATGGACTTAATACAACAAGTAACGGAAATAATACAAATAATAATGTACAACAACCAGTGGTAGAAGAATCAACAAATGATAAACCTCAAGAAGTAATAGTAGATTATACATATTATCAAAATGCTGAGATAAAAATAAAGAATGCAACTCTTAATTATTTAAATGATTATAATTACGAGTTAAGTGAACAAATATTAAATACTTCATTAGATACATTAGTTAATCTTGGATATATGAGTAAAGTTTATGATCAAACCGGAAACTATGTTTGTACTGGATATAGTAATTCATATCTTGGTGAAGATGGAGAATATGTGATAAAAGCTTATGTTAATTGTAATAATTATATAACAGAAGGATATTAAGGAGATTTTAAAGATGGTAAATAAAGAATTAAAAAGTGAAAAAAAAGTTACAACAAAAACAAAAAGAAAGAAAATAAGTTTCAAAAAAATAAAAAAAGTTTTTGTTAACTTGGTAAATAAAGTTGTTAAAAAAGTTAAAGAACTTTGGAATAAATTTATGGCATTGCCAAATAAAGTTAGATATATCGTATATGTTTGGACAATTGTTTTTCTAATTGTTATCGTATTGATTGTTGCTAGTAGAAATAATAATGAATTTTTAAAAGATTATCAAAATCTTGAGAGCGCTATGAATACTGGTGCATTAGATTATGTTAATTCACATTCGTTATATCCAGTTAAAGATAATAAATTGAAATTAGATTTAGAATTTTTAAAAGAAGATAATTATGTTTATGAGGAAGATATTAAAGATAAGTCTTGTGTTGGTTTTTCTTTAGTTCACTATGATGATAAAGAAGAAAAATATGTAATTAATTCTTATATAAATTGTGATAAATATACTACAGAAGGTTATAGTGATTATAAATAGTAAGATTAAATCTTACTTTTTTAAATTTTTAGTATAAAAAATATTGACATTACTAGTGTAAAATGTTATATTATGTTTGCATTTTAAATTGTGGTTCTGCTTAGGTAGAACCTGATTTAATGAATTATTCGATACACCAGGAAGTGTGTATATGAGAGGAGGAACTATATGACAACTATTAATCAATTAGTTAGAAAAAACAGAAAAGACAAAACTAGAAAAAGTAAAAGTCCTGTTTTAAATGTAGGTTTTAACAGTAAAGAAAGAAAAGCAACTGTTCAAAACAGCCCACAAAAAAGAGGTGTTTGTACTAAAGTTGGTACTCGTACTCCAAAGAAACCTAACTCAGCATTAAGAAAATATGCTCGTGTTAGATTATCAAACGGAAGAGAAGTTGATACTTATATTCCAGGAGAAGGACACAATCTACAAGAACATAGCGTTGTATTAATTAGAGGTGGCCGTGTTAAAGACTTAATCGGTGTTCGTTATCATATTATTCGTGGAACACTTGATACTCAAGGTGTTAATAATAGAAAACAAAGTCGTTCTAAATATGGTACTAAGAGACCTAAATAGTTAGACTTTTCAAATAAAAAAATATAAGGAAGGAGAGATAAATATGCGTAAAAGACGTGCAGTTAAAAGAGATGTATTACCAGATCCTATATATAATTCAAAAGTTGTTACTAAATTAATTAACCAAATTATGCAAGATGGTAAAAAAGGTACAGCTGAAAGAATCTTATACGAAGCTTTTGACATGATTAAAGAAAAAACTGGTGAAGAACCAATGGAAGTTTATACAAAAGCTTTAGAAAATATTAAACCACTTTTAGAAGTTAAATCTAGAAGAGTTGGTGGTTCAAATGTTCAAGTTCCTATTGAAGTTACTGATGAAAGAAGTCAAGCTCTAGCTTTAAGATGGTTAGTTAACTATGCTAAAACTAGAAACGGAAAAGGAATGGCTATTAATTTAGCAAATGAAATTATGGATGCTGCAAATGGTGTAGGTGGAGCTGTTAAAAAACGTGAAGATACTCACAAAATGGCTGAAGCTAACAAAGCATTTGCTCATTATAGATGGTAGGAGAATAAAAATATGGCAAGAGATGTTACAATAGATAAAATTCGTAATATTGGTATTATGGCACATATTGATGCAGGTAAAACTACTACTACTGAGAGAATTCTATTCCATACAGGTATAACTCATAAAATTGGAGAAACTCACGATGGTGATTCTCAAATGGACTGGATGGAACAAGAAAAAGAACGTGGTATCACAATTACTAGTGCTGCTACAACTGCTCACTGGAAAGGTCATAGATTAAATATTATCGATACTCCAGGTCACGTAGACTTTACTATCGAAGTTCAAAGATCATTAAGAGTTCTAGATGGTGCTGTTGCACTTATCGATGCTCAAGCTGGTGTTGAACCTCAAACTGAAACAGTATGGCGTCAAGCCAATGAATACAAAGTTCCTAGAATGATTTGCGCTAATAAAATGGGTAAATTAGGTGCTGATTTCTATTACAGCTTAGGAACTATTAAAGATAGATTAGGAGCTAATGCTGCTGCTATCGAATTACCTATCGGAGCTGAATCTGAATTCTGCGGAGTTGTTAACTTAGTTACAATGAAAGCTTATAAATTCGACGGTACTGAACATGAAGGCGTTGAAGAAATTGAAATTCCAGCTGATATGGTAGATAAAGCTAATGAATATAGAACAAAATTAATTGAAGCTGTTGTTGAATTTGATGATGCTTTAATGGAAAAATATTTAGAAGGTGAAGAACTTACTGAAGCTGAATTAAAAGGTGCTATCAGAAAAGCTACATTATCTGTAGAATTCTTCCCAGTACTTTGTGCTGATGCATTAAGTAACCAAGGTATTAAACCATTATTAGATGCTATCGTTGATTATTTACCAGCTCCAACTGATGTTGAAGCTATCGTATGTACTGATAAGAATGGTAACGATGTTTTAAGACATCCAAGCGATTCTGAACCATTTACAGCTTTAGCATTCAAAATTATGACAGATCCATTTGTTGGACGTTTATCATTCTTCAGAGTTTACTCTGGTGTATTAAAGAGTGGTTCTTATGTAATGAACTCTACTAAGGGTGAAAAAGAAAGAATCGGACGTATTCTACAAATGCATGCTAATCAAAGAAAAGAAATCACTGAAGTTTATGCAGGTGAAATTGCTGCTGCAGTAGGTTTAAAAAATACTACAACAGCTGATACATTATGTGCTGAAAATGCTTTCTGTATCATGAAAGGTATGGAATTCCCAGAACCAGTTATTGATATAGCTATCGAAGCTAAGAGCAAAAATGATCAAGATAAGATGGCAATCGCTATCCAAAAATTAGTTGAAGAAGATCCAACATTAAGAGTAAAAACTGATGCTGAAACTGGACAAACTGTTCTTTCAGGAATGGGTGAATTACACTTAGACGTTATCGTTGATCGTATGAGACGTGAATTCAACGTTGAAGTTAATAAAGGTAAACCACAAGTTGCTTATCGTGAAACTTTAACTGTTGCTGCTGATTGTGAAGGTAAATACATTAAACAATCTGGTGGACGTGGACAATACGGACATGTATGGATTAAATTCGAGCCAAATAAAGATAAAGGTTACGAATTCGTTGATGCTATCGTTGGTGGTGTAGTTCCTCGTGAATATATTCCAGTAACTGATAAAGGATTACAAGAAGCATTAGCTGGTGGTATCCTAGCTGGTTATCCAATGGTAGATGTTAAAGCAACATTATTTGATGGTTCATACCATGATGTTGACTCATCAGAAATGGCATTCAAAATTGCTGCTAGTTTAGCATTAAAAGAAGCTAAGAATAAATGTAAACCAGTTCTTCTAGAACCAATAATGAAAGTTGTTGTTGACGTTCCAGATGAATATATGGGTAATGTTATGGGAGACTTAACTAGTAGACGTGGACGTCCACTAGGACAAGAATCTATTGGTAATACTTTAAGAATCATAGCAATGGTTCCACTATCAGAAATGTTTGGATATGCTACTGATTTAAGAAGTAATACACAAGGACGTGGAACTTTCCAAATGGAAAAAGATCATTATGAAGAAGTTCCAAAATCTATCGCTGAAGAAATCATTAAGAAAAACAGCGCTCAATAAAAATAATACTTGAAAAAGTTTCAAGCATTAGATAAAATATGATTGTATATAAAAGAGGAGGAATTAAATATGGCAAAAGAAAAATTTGACCGTTCTAAAACGCACGTTAACGTTGGTACTATTGGACACGTAGACCATGGTAAAACAACTACAACTGCTGCTATTACAAAATATTTTGGACAATTCGTTGATTATGCTGATATCGACAAAGCTCCAGAAGAAAGAGAAAGAGGTATTACTATTAGTACTGCTCACGTTGAGTATGAGACTGAAACTCGTCACTATGCTCACGTTGACTGCCCAGGCCATGCTGACTATGTTAAAAACATGATTACTGGTGCTGCTCAAATGGATGGTGCTATCCTTGTAGTTTCTGCTGCAGATGGACCAATGCCTCAAACTCGTGAACATATCTTACTTGCTCGTCAAGTTGGTGTTCCAAAAATCGTTGTATTCATGAACAAATGTGACCAAGTTGATGATCCAGAATTATTAGACTTAGTTGAAATGGAAATTCGTGAATTATTAAATGAATATAACTTCGACGGAGATAACGCTCCAGTTATTAAAGGTTCTGCTCTTAAAGCTCTTGAAGGAAATGAAGCAGATGTTCAAGCTATTAAAGACTTAATCGCTGCTGTTGATTCTTATATCGACGCTCCAGAAAGAGATACAGACAAACCCTTCTTAATGTCTATCGAAGATGTATTTACTATTTCAGGACGTGGTACAGTTGTTACTGGACGTGTTGAACGTGGTGAATTAAAAATTAACGACGAAGTTGAAATCGTTGGTTTAAGAGATACTCAAAAAACTGTTGTTACTGGTATCGAAATGTTCAGAAAATCACTTGATTCAGCTATGGCTGGAGATAATGCTGGTGCATTATTACGTGGTATTTCTAGAGACCAAGTTGAAAGAGGACAAGTTCTAGCTAAACCTGGAACAGTTACTCCACATACACAATTTAAAGGTTCTGTTTACGTATTAAGTAAAGAAGAAGGCGGACGTCATACTCCATTCTTCGCAAACTACAGACCACAATTCTACTTCAGAACTACTGACGTTACTGGTGTAATTACACTTCCAGAAGGTGTTGAAATGGTTATGCCTGGTGATAACGTAGATATGACAGTTGAATTAATTGCTCCAGTTGCATTAGAAAACGGTACTAAATTCTCTATCCGTGAAGGTGGACGTACTGTTGGTGCTGGTGTTGTTACTGAAATTATTAAATAATTTAGTAATATAGTGTCAAATTAAAAAAGTGAAATTCATTTCACTTTTTTTTATGTCTGAAATTGAGTATAATTATTTGTAGGTGATTGTATGGCAGAAGTAAAGAAAAAAACAGTAAAAAAGACAACAAATACTTCTAAAGTACAGAAAGTGTCTAAAACAAAAAAGAATGTTTCTGAATTATCCAGCGATGAATTGATGGAGCAAATATTAGCTAAAAAGAAAAGTAAGAGTAGTAGTTCTTCTGGAAAAAAGAAAGTTTCTACTGGTACTAAGAAGAGTTCTTCATCAAATACAAAATCAGCTTCTAAAAAAGATTTAAATAAAGAGCTTTCAAGTGATGAATTGTATGATTTAATAAAATCAAAAAAGAAAACAACTAAGAAGAGTTCTGTTGAAACAAAAAAAGAAGAAGTAACTGAAAAAAAAGTAGATAAAGAAATACAAAAAGAAGTTTTTGTTGATAGTAAAGAATCAACTTTAGAAGTTGAAAAAAGCATTAAGCAACAAGTTGTAGATAATACTGAGAAGATAGAACCTGAAAAGAAAACTTCTGATTTTAAAGATAATCTAATTATTACTAGGGAAATTACATTCACAGAAGATAGTATTGATTTAAAAGACAAAAAATTATTAAAGCAATTACGTGAAGCGATTGAAGAGTTTGATGCATTAGATGATACTGTTCCTAAAATTGAAGAAAAAGAAGATATTGAAATTGTTGATACTAAATGTGTTGATAAGAAGAAAATATTCGATAGTAAAGTTATTAAAATTATTATACTTTTTTTATTGTTATTAATAATTGTTTTATCTATTGTTTTCTTCTCTTTGAAGGATGATAAACCAATTGATTTGATTATTCCAAAAAAAGAAGAGGAAGTCGTTGATTTAAGACCACAATTATATAAAGAATGTTTGAAAAGACCTTTAGATGACAATGATAAAACTGGAGAAATTTTGTTAGCAGAAGAAGAATTGACTAATTATTTAAAGAAGAATTACAGTACCTCGGTTTTATATGAGGATTTGAGTTTAGGTTTTTCTTATTCTTATAATCCAGATGTTGTTTATTATGCTGCAAGTACAATTAAATCTTTAGATGCTTTATATATTTATACGAAAGCTGCAGCAGGTGAGTTAGATTTAGATGAAACAATGACTTATACTAAAAAATACAAATGGAATTCTAGTAAAGAAATGAGTAAATATAATTATGGTGATAAAGTTAGCTTAAGAAATTTGGTTAAGTATGCTGTAACTGTTAGTGATAATACTGCTCATCAGATGTTAGTTGCGTATATAGGTAGAAGTAATTTGAAGGAGTTTGGTAAAAGCTTGGGTGCTGAAAATACTTTAGTTGGTTCAGATAACTTTGGTAATATTTCAGTAACTGATGCGATTATCTATATGAAAGCTATTAATGAATTTATAAACAATAATGAAGAATTAGGAGCTGAGTTGAAATCATATTTTGTTCAAGCAGATCAGAATGGTTTGAAAATAGATGATTTAGGAATTGAAGCAGCTCACAAATATGGTGAATATAGTTATTTCTATCATGATATAGGAATTGTATATGATGATAATCCTTATGTTATTGCTATTTTAACTCATGAAGGTAATGATGACTTTTTGGAAATAGTAAAAGATATAAATGAACACGTATATGAATTACATAAAGCTTATAACACAAATAGAGAAAATGTTTGTCATTTAGAAGTTTATGGAAGTTAAAAAAGTATTAGTTTGAACTAATACTTTTTTCTTTTCTTTTGAATTCTTTGGCTAGTTGACCACTTTGTTCCATACTTTTGTAAAGACCATCATTTATTATGAAGTCATATTCACCAATGTATTCGAATGTTAGAGGGTTGAAACCTAATTTAAATTCATCTAATCCTTTATATGGATTTGTATCGGTGAAGTCGCCTGTAATACCATTTAAATCCATGAAATCGAAATCATTTTTATAATATTCGATAAGTTTGTAATGAAGGAAGTAGTTTGGACAGAAACGTTTATATTGTAAGTCGTAACCACTTATTAAAATATTAACTCTATTTTTGAATTTTATAGTAATAGCTCCTGCTATATATTCTTCTTTATTATTTGCTAGATGTCTTGTTGCAATAGCAATGCTATCTTTATAAGTATTTAATACAACGTCAGAATCTAGTTTTCTTTTTAAATTTTCATTACTTGGATTTTTCATTACTTTTTCTATTAATAAGGCATTTTTAGCATTTTCTTTTTCAAATTTTTCTCTTAAATTAATTAAACATTCTTCATAATTTATTTTTACTAAGAAGATGTCAATATCTTTATTTTTAGAGAAAGCGTTGTAATAGTTGTAATAATGGTAGATTGGATGATCTTTTTTATTTTTGACAAATTTGAATAGAATGTCTAAATCATCTCTTTTACCTTTTACTAGAGATAAACCATTTCTGATTCCTTTGTTGACTTTGTTTCGAGTGTTTTTAGAAACTGTTCTTAAATTGGTGTTTTTTAAGATTTGAACAGCATTGTATTTAGGTAGTTTTGTTTCAAATCTAATATTTCCTTCTAATTTACGACAGTTAAGACCACGTAAGGTACTATCTATTAGTTGATTTTTATTGTAGGTTACTAGTTTATGTTTATAATCAACTGTCCCAATAGATATTTCAGGATTTATTTTAATAAAAGCAAAGTTCTTTTTATAGTAGTATTTCTTAAGTGCTTTAGTGAATTCTTTTAATAAATCAACGTCATAGTAATCAATTAAGAAACCTTTAGGGGCATAGCCGTATCTGTTAAACATTCCTAGTTTTTTATATAGAATTAATGAAGCTGCTTTAATATTGCCATTGTCATCTACAAAACCAAGTAAATCATATTCATATCCTTGTTCAGACATTAACAAAGCATAACTTGAACTTTGATGGTAACTACCTAAAGGATGATTTTTTGCATATTCATCGAATTCAAATATGGATAGATTTTTTAACTTCATAATGAGCCCCTTTCTATAAATAAGAGGTTATTATATCATATCTAAAAAATATTGCAATATATTTATTTATGTTTTAAAATTATAATAGAGGTGTATTAAGATGAGTAAAATAACAAAAAGATTTGAGAAAATGATGTTAATATCTTTGGGTGTTGCATTGTTAGATATAATAGTAGGAATTTTATTTATAGTTTGTGATTCTTTTTCTACTAGTTTAAATATGGTTATTTTAGGAGCAACTATTTTAATACATGGTTTATTCTATATAATTAGATACTTATATGATGGATTTGGTAAGAAGGTATTTGCTGTTGATTTAATAGCAGGTGTTGCTTCTGTTGTACTTGGATTATTTACAATATTTAATCCATTTGATCCATTAACTCTACTAGGTGTTTTATTCTGTTTATGGTTAGTAATTTCTGGAGTAGAAAAATTATATTACGGAATCTTATTTATGAAGAAACAAGAAGATATATATCCTTTAGTAACATTTATATCAATTTTATTCTTCGTAATGGGTATTCTTGCAATAATAAATCCATTTAAATTATTTATGGTAATTTCAAGATTAGTTGGATTATTTATAATATGTAGTGGTTTATTTGAAATATTAATTTGTATGTTATTTAGAAAAAGAGCTAAATATATATTAGATATGTTTAAGTAATATAAGGCGTTATGCCTTTTTTTCTTGATTTATTGCATATAATATGGTAAATTAGATATCGGAATGGAAGTGATTTTATGTTAGAAATAGCACTTTTAGTAGTATCAATTTTATTAATTGCAATAGTTTTATTACAAAGTAATAAAGCGAGCGATTCTAGTCAAATAATATCAGGTGGTAATGATGTATTATTTCAAAATCAAAAAGAACGTGGTGTAGAATTATTTATAACTAGACTTACTATTTTATTAGGAGCTGCATTCTTTATTATTTCATTTATATTATTTGTTAAATAGTCCGAAAGGACTTTTTTTAATACTATTAATTTCACCTGTTTTATGGTATATTAAATAATAGGTAATAAGTATATAAAAAGGGTGATTAATGATGAAAGAAAGAATTTTAGAATTATTAAAAGATATTCATGAAGCTAAAGAAGTAATTGAAATTAATGATTTACTTGGTTTAACTACTAGTGATGAATTAAGAGAATTACAAGAAACTTTAGATTTATTAGTTAGTGAGTATCTTGTTTTTTATACTAAAAAAGGTAAATACATTTTATTGGCTAATTGCCCTGGATTGAAAATTGGAAGACTTTCTGTAAGTAAGAAAGGATTTGGTTTTGTTATCTTAGAAAAAGAAGACGATGTATATGTTGATGCTAAGAATATGAATGGAGCTATCCATGACGATATAGTATTAGCTGAAGTATTTCCTTCTGGAGTAAGAAAAGAAGCTAAGGTAATTAGAATTATTAAGAGAGAATTAAAAGACTTAGTAGGTGAAATTCTTTTTGATGAAAAAGGTAGAGCTTATATAGATTTAGATGATGATAAAAAGAAGATTACTATTGAGTTGACTCCTGAAAGTACTAAGGATTGTGTTGAAGGACATAAGGTTTTAGTTAAAGTACTTAAAGAAGTTACTAAGAATAAATATATTGCTGAAGTAGTTAAGATTATTGGACATAAGAATGATCCTGGTACTGATATTTTAACTATTGCATATAAACATGGTATATATGAAGAATTTAGTGATGAAGTAGAGAAAGAATTAGTTGATATTCCTAATGAAGTTGATCCTAAAGAATTAGTTAATCGTCGTGATTTAACTGGTGAAGTAATATTTACAATAGATGGTGATGATACTAAAGATATCGATGATGCGATTGGTATTAAGAAGTTAGAGAATGGAAACTATGAATTAGGTGTTCATATAGCAGATGTTTCGCACTATGTAAAAGAGAATACTGCTTTAGGGGATGCTGCTTATGAAAGAGGTACTTCTTCTTATTTAGCAGATACTGTTATACCAATGATTCCTCATAAATTATCTAATGGTATATGTTCATTAAATGAAGGTGTTATAAGATTATCAATGTCTTGTGTAATGGAAATAGACCCAAAAGGTAAAGTAGTTGATTATGATATATTTCCAAGTTATATAAAGAGTCGTAAGAAGATGACTTATAAGAAAGTAAATGATGTAATAGTAAGAAATAAAGTAGCTCCTGATTATGAAGAGTTTGCTGATAAATTACATTTAATGAATGAATTACATCAAATACTAAGAAAAGAAAAAAATAGTCGTGGTTATATCAATTTTGACTTGGATGAAGCTAAGATTGTTCAAGATGAAAATGGTAAAGCTATTGATGTAGTTAAGAGAATACGTGAAGAAGGAGAAATGCTTATTGAAGACTTTATGATTGCTGCTAATGAAACTGTAGCTAGTCATATATTTAATATGCAGTTGCCTTTTGTATATCGTATCCATGATGTACCTAAACCCGAGAAGGTTGATGATTTTATGACTATGGTTAAAATACTTGGTTATAAATTAAAGGGTAATGTAAATGATTTAAGTCCTAAGTCAATGCAAAATATCTTGGAACAATTAAAAGATAAGAAAGAATTTGAAATACTATCTAGTTTATTATTACGTAGTATGAGAAAAGCTGAGTATAGTAAAGAGAATATTGGTCACTTTGGATTAGCTAGTAGAGCTTATACACATTTTACTAGTCCAATTAGAAGATATCCTGACTTAGTAGTACATAGATTATTGAAGAAATATTTAATTGAAAATGATATGTCAATGACTACTATTCAAACACTTGAAAATAATTTAGTAGAGATTGCGCAACATTCTAGTGAACGTGAAGTTGCTGCGGTTGATGCAGAACGTGATGTGTTTGATATGAAAGTTGCTGAATATATGGAAGATCATATTGGTGAAGAGTTTGAAGGTGTTATTGATACAATAACTAATTTTGGATTCTTTGTTCAATTACCTAATATGGTAGAAGGTTTAGTACATGTACAAACATTAAAAGGTGATTATTTTACTTATGTACCTGATTTATTATGTATGATAGGTAAGTCTACTAAGAAGACATATCGTTTGGGGGATAAAGTCAGAGTTAAGTGTGTTGCAGCTTCTAAGGAAACTTCAATGGTTGACTTTGAGATAGTAAAGGTTGATGAAGATGGAAATAAAAAATAAGAAAGCTAATTTTGATTATTATATTGAAGATACAATTGAATGTGGTATAGAACTTAAAGGTACTGAGATTAAGTCGTTGAGACGTGGTTCTGGTGATTTAAAAGATACTTTTGCAATTATTAAGAATGGGGAAGTTTTCTTACTTAATATGTATATTGCGAAGTATGAAGAAGGTAATATATTTAATCATGATGAGAGACGTACTAGAAGATTGTTACTTCATAAAAATGAAATTAAAAAGTTAAAAGAGAGAGTTGAACGTGAAGGGTATAGTTTAGTACCTTTAAAGGCTTATTTAGTGAAGAATAGAGTTAAAGTGTTACTTGGTATTGGAAAAGGTAAAAAGCTTTATGATAAGCGTGAAACTATCAAAGAACGTGATTTAAAAAGAGAAGCGCAGAGAATGAGATAAGGGTGATATATATGAGAAAGTATATTATTGCATTTGCTGTTTCTCTTTTTTTGCTTTTTGGAAGTGCAAATGCTTTAACTAAAGCTCCAGTTGATGTAACTACAATGAGTATTGATGAACTTTTGGATGCGATGGATAAAGGTTACTTAACTAGTGAGACTTTGGTAAATATTTATTTAGAGAGAATTGAAGCTTATGACGAGATGTTTAATTCAATTAATCAATTAAATGAACATGCTTTAGAACAAGCTAAGGAATTAGATGAAGAAAGAGAAGCTGGTAAGTTAAGAGGTAAGTTACA
>CAVAGO010000051.1:0-15014 GCA_963588075.1 bacterium
AACTGTTAGTGCTTGGGAAACCGGAAAAAATTATCCTGATTTAGGTGTAATAAAAAATATTTCAAAATATTTAGATATTGATTTGATAAGTATTTTGGCAGATAAAAAAAATAATACTTTGAAAAAAGTATTGAAAGTTTTATTTGTTGCGTTAGTTATTATTTTTGTATTTTTCTTTCTTTATTTTGGAATTTATTACATTAATAATTATAAAAAAACAATCGTGTATGAAGTTAACTTTGAAAGTGATAAATATATTTTAGAAAATGGTTTGATTATTGATAGTCCAAATAATACTATTATTAGTTTAGGTGAAATAATTAATGTTCCTATTGATGAATTTGATGTTACATTATATGGCGATGGTTGTGAAATTGTTTCGAAATATAATTATGATTTTATATATTATGTTGATGATATTGATATTAATAATTTGTCTTTAGAAATATCTTATGTTATTAATAATGAAAAAGTTAGTGAAAATTTAGATTTAAAATTAGAAAAAGTAATTAGTAATGATAAATTATTTTATGAGAAAAAAATTGAGCAAGATGATCTTTTGAAAGAAAGATTAAAAGTATTATTGCATAATGTTGGATATAAGAAAATAAGTAATGATTTGTACGAAAAAGAAGATGTAGAAAATGCTATAACATATAAATATAATCTGTCTAAAAATGAATTTTCATATATTTATAAAGATGAAAAACTAGAAAAGATGGCGATATATAATATAAAGTCAGAAGTCGGATATTTTTATACTTATTATGATGATTATGTTATAGAAGAATTTATCTATCAAAATGATAAGATGAGTTGTACATTGGGGAAATGTAATGATAGTGAAAAAATGATTTCTTTGCTATTAGAGGAATATAGAAAGTTAAAATAAGGAATTCTAGAATTAATAGAATTCTTTTTTTATAAAATTCTAGAGATTCTAGGTTGCTAAAAATAAATTCTAGTTTTAAATTGAAAGTACGAAAGGAGTGGTATGATGAAAAGTCATAAAAATAAGATTCTAAATGTTAAATCGAAGAAAAAAATTGTTGGGGTATTTATTATATTTTTCTTTTTAGTAGTAGGTATATTAACTGCTGTTTTAGTATTAGGTGATAAAAAAGAGAATTTAGATGATTCAACTAAAAAAGTGGGTTTAGTAATACCTAAAGAATCTCCGTATACTTTGGATGAGATTTATGAAAAAATTGAGTCAAATTGGTTATTTGATAAAAATACAAAACGTGATTATGAAGAAGAAGCAATTGAATTAGCTTATGTATTATTTCATTTCTATGATTATTTCAATGAAGAAACTGAGTTGTTAGTTTGGGATACAGTTGATTCTGTAACTGGTGAGCCTTTGACTTTTAAAAAAATTAATTATCAAGAATATACAGAAAGAATTAATCTTTATTTGCCAATTTTAGAAGAATCCTTAAATCAGGGTGGTTCTAATTATTTTTATGTTATTGATTTTAGGCATTTTCTTTTACATAATGTGAGATATGTTTAAAATGAAGGAAGGATTTTTTGTTATGAAAAAATTATTTTTCATCTTAGTATAGTTAGATATTTTATTTAAGTGATTGCGGATGTTATAAAGTCATGATAAAAATTTATACTTGTTAGTTATAAGTCTTTAATAGGACTTTTTCTTTTGTTATAATAAGAGACGGTGATAACTATGAAGAAAATTATATTTATTATATTGAGTTTATTTTGTTTAGTTAGTATTTCTTATGCTAAAGAGAATGAACCTCTTAATTTAGTTAGTGTTGTTAATAAATGTAGTGTTATTGATGATAATAAGATTGTTGTTCCTGTTAGAGTAATAAGTAAAAATGATGGTACTTTGACTCCTTTAATAGATGAATATACTTTAGGATATATAGATAATTTAAAAGATAATGTAAATATTAGATTAACTAATATAGAAGGGGTTAGTAATGTTACGATAGATAATAATAGAGATAGTAATGGAAGAAGTTTAATACGTTATTATATTGAAGAAGAGTTATCTGCTAAAAAATTAGATGATGTTTTTAGTTTTAATATACAGATAGAGTTTTTAGATAATGTACCTGATACTTATTATGTATTAGGTACTGAAGTAATAATAAGTGATAAAGAGGTTTGTGAAAGAATAAATGAGTATCAAGTTACAGAAGTAGAAAAGATTGAGTATGTAGATTTAAGTCAAGTTGATCATAGTGAAATGATTAATAATATGATAATAAAAGTAATATTATTTACATTAATAATAGTTGTTTTAATACTTAGTGTGTTGCTTTTTAAAAGGAAGAAATAGGTTGTCTATTTCTTTTTTCTTTATTATAATAAGCGACGACTAGGGGGATTATTATGGCTTTTAATAGAAGAGAAGTATTACCATTAAAAACAGAATCAGGAAGATTATTTACTATTAATAGAGAATTCTTAAGTGATATCGTAAGAGAGTTGGAAAATTTTTTAGAGGGACAAGACTTTATGAATAATAAAACTTTTTCTAAGAAAGTTATGTTTACTCACGAGATAAAAGCAAATAATACAGTTGAAGGTATTAATGATTCAGTTTCTTTAATTGAGAAAGTTATTGGTGATGCACATCAAGTAACTGATATAGAAAGACGTAATAGAATAATAAATTTATATAATGGATATAGATATATATTAGAAGGTAGAGATATTACAGAAGATAATGTTTCAGAGTTATATCAAATATTAAGTAAGGATTTACTTGATGAAAGAGATAGAGAACGTATGGGTGATAAATATAGGAATGCTCCAGTATATATTTTACAGAATGGAAGATTAGATGATACGATGGATCATGGAATGGATGCTTCAGTAGTTCCAGATTTTATGAAAGTATTTTTTGATTATGTAAATAATGGAGAGAGTTTTCAGTCAGCAACTGATTATTTTATTAAGTCTCAAATAATGCATTTTTACTTTGTATATATACATCCTTATTTTGATATAAATGGAAGAACTAGTAGAACTGTGGCAATGTGGTATTTACTAAATAATCAAGTATATCCTTATATAATATTTAATAGAGGAATTAACTTTGATTCAAATTATGATGCAGTTATAAAAGATTGTAAAAGTAAATATGAAGTTAGTAAGTTCTTGAAATATATGTTAATTACAGTAAAAAAAGAATTAGAAAAAGAATATATGATGCATCATTTAAGAGAAGCTTCAGCAAGAAGATGGGAGACAGTAGATTATCAAACTATTGAATATTTCTTATCAATGAAAGGTAATTTAACTGTTTTAGATTTTGTTTCAATGTATAATAGATTTAATGATAAGAAGAAAGCTAAAGAAGTATTTGAAACTATGTTGTTACCTTTAATAGATGAAGGTACTTTAGTAATAGATAGAGAAACTAAGAAAGCTATGTATGAAGGTTCACCTAATTTAGTTTTATCTTTAAATAAAAAGAGAATTGATGAAATAGATAGAAGTTCTATTACAAGAATTGGAATATAAAAAAAGTAGTTTTGGAAAACTACTTTTTGCTTTTTAATGTTCTATCAGAAGCACGATATTCTTGTTCGAGTCTTACTGAATCAAGAATGTTACATTCGTCATCAAAGATGTCGTCAGCACCTAATTCATAGCATCTTTCTAGTTCTTCGTCAGTTAGAGTTTGTAAATAGTCAGTTAATCTGTTTATAAATAAGAAATATTTTAAAACTTTTTTGCTATGTCTTACTTCTGGAGAGCTACTAGAGTATGAAGAGTATTTTTGAATTTTTTCTTCTTGTGCATATCTAGTTTTTATTTCAAGTTCTAATGCTTTTAGAATTACAATTCTATCGCCAAGAATATCATCGCATTCAATTAATCTTTTAGCATTTTCTAAAGTTTCTAAATCTAATATTTTTAAGTATTCAAATAATAAATTATTATGTAAATATATTTCTAAAATTTTAGGATTGTAATGTTCACATGAATAGATTTTCATTTTGTTTTCCCCCTTTTCTTGATGATTTTATTATAACAAAAAAATCTTGATAGTCAATTAATGTGATATAATTTTTATAGAAAGGATTGGTAAGAATGCCATATATTCAAACAAGAACAAATTGTAAAATTGATAAGGAAAAAGAATTAAAAATAAAAGAAAGACTTGGAGAAGCTATAAGTATACTTCATAAAAGTGAAGAATGGTTAATGGTTGAGTTTGTTCCAGAATGTAAAATGTATTTTCAAGGAACAGATGAAGAACAAGTTGCTTATGTAGATATTAAAATTTATGGAAGAGCAAATATTGGGGATTATGACAATATGACAGAAGCAGTTACTAATATATTGAATACTGAATTAGGAATAAAACCAGATAATATTTATGTTAGTTATGGTGAATATAGTAATTGGGGATGGAATGGACATAACTTTTAATGAGTAAAATATTTCATGAACTAAGTAAAGTAGAACAAGATAACATAAGAAGAGAATATAAAGAAAAATGTAGTAGAGAGTATAATTATTCAATTAAACTTTATATACTTTATGTAATATTAGGAATAATTACTTTAATAAGTCTTGTTATAGCTTTGTATTTAGATACAATGTTAGGAAGTATTTTATTTGTATTAGGAATTATATTTATGATGATTACTATATATTTTCTTAATTTATCGAATAATAGTTTTTATAGATTTTTAAAAAGAAAAGGTTTTAAGTATGACAAAAGAGGTAAGTGATTACCTCTTTATTATTGGAATATTTTTTATATCAAAGTTATTTAAAGATTTCTTAATAGCTTGTTCATATAAGTAAACAGCTTTTAATTCATATTGGAAGACTAAGGAGTTACTTGGTGGTGTTGTAGGTAAAGAGATATTCTTACGTACTGATTTTAAGTATTGTTGACCAGTAGAAGAAAATCCTAATATTTTAAGATAATCTAATGTACATTGTTTATTATCTTCTTTAGTTAGACCAATAAGAATATGAAGTAACATACGATTTATTTTATTGTAAGTATATCGTTTTGTTTTGATGTTACTTATTAGTTCATCAAAGTTATGAGATTCATTTATATATTTTAAGATACGATATTCTATACCTTCATCAACATCTAAGTAAATACTTAAGTCTTGGTCAGTAAGAATTTTAAATTTAAGTAAATTGAATAAAGAATCATTTGTTATATTATGAAGATATTCTATTGTATTAGAAGGTAAGTAGTTAGATATATCTTCTTCATTTTGAAGTTTTGTTCTAATATTAGTAGCACTTACTATATTGTCTGTTGATGATATGTCATGATAACTGTTAGTTCTTTTAATAGTTTCTGCTATTATATTAGGATTTATTTTGTGGATAGCTTTAATATAGGAGATACCTAGTAAGTCATTAGGATTGTTAATGTCTTCTTCAATATTAAGAGCTTTTTTCATAGCTGTAGGATAGTTATTGCCTTCATCTAAGTAAGATTTTACTTTATCTTCATAAGTTGGGTCATTTAACTGAATATCTACTATTTTATTTAGTAAGTCGATATTATTAGATTCACTACCAAAGATTATTCTTTCAACATTTAATTCATTTAATAGTTTTATACTATTATAGGCGAAGATGTCACTTGATTGAGTACCGAATACAAAAGGTAGTTCAAGGACTATGTCAATGTTATTATCTAGAGATATTCTTGTTTTGTCTTCTTTACTTAATACAGAGATAGTACCTCTTTGAGTGAAGTAACCGTTTAGTACTAAAATGATTAAAGAATCTGGGTATTTTTCCTTTATTTTATTTATATGATATAAGTGTCCATTATGAAATGGATTATATTCTGCTATGATACCGATGATATTCATTTTAATGCACCTTCTTTATATAATTTATTTTATTATATGGAGTTGTAATATTCAAGAAAAGTTGTTATAATTATGTCGCTAGTGGGTGATATATATGTATATAGATTTAGCTAAAGTAGATGAAAAAGGTATTGTAATAGATGATATAGTATCTTTTGGCGAAGAATATATTAAAAATACTGCTATCCAGAGTTTAGAAAACGTAAAAGTAAATGGTAGAGCTTATTATAGTGTTACTAGTGAAATAGTTTTTGAGTGCAAGGTAGAAGGTTCAATGGTTTTATTAGATGCTATGGACTTAGAACCTGTAGATTATCCATTTAGTTTTGAAATATCTGAAATATTAAGTGAAAATGATGACGAAAAAGACCAAAATGAGTTAAAAACACTTGATATTATGGATATTTTGTGGCAAAATATTGTACTAGAGGTCCCAATAAGTTATAGAAAAGACCCAAACAAGGCTTATAGTCTAGAGGGTGAAGGTTGGGAACTAGTAGATGAAGAAAGAAAAAAGTTAGATCCAAGATTAGCTCCTTTGTTAGAGCTACTTGAAAAAGAAGGGAAGGAGTGAAATCATGGCAGTTCCTTTTAGAAGAACAAGTAAAACTAAAAAAAGAATGCGTCGTACTCACTTAAAGAAAGAAGTTGGAACTTTAACTAAATGCCCTAAATGTGGTGCAACAATCCAACCTCATCGTGCATGTATGAAATGTGGTTACTACAAAGGTAAAGAAGTAGTAGCTGTTGCAGAATCTACTGAAGAATAGTTTTAAGGAACTACTTTTAGTAGTTTTTTTTTGCTTTTAATTGCTTAAAAGTATTTAAAGGAGTATACTTTTATATAGAATAGAAGGAGTAGTTTTATGAATAATAATGAACAATTTAATTTGAACCAAGTTAATAATGTTGAAAGTGTAGAAAGGAAAAGAGTTAATCCTATATTATTAGGTATTTTGTTTGTACTTTTGTTAGGAATATTTGGTGTAGGTGGTTGGATTTTAGGAACTAAATATGCAGAGTTAGAAGATAATAAGAAAGAAGAAACAAAAGAAGTTAGTGAAAACGAAAATGTTGATACAGAAAAAGATGATATTGTTTCTTTAACAGAAAGTGAAGTAAAAAATATTTATTCAACAAGAGTTCCTATTTTAGACAAGAATTTAAATGATGCTAATGCATATCAAAATAAAAAGATAGATGTTAACAATTTAAATGAGAGTCTTTTAAGAGGATTTGCTTTTTGGAATATCGATTTTAAAGAAGGAGATATTACCTCTTTTGTTAATGAAGACGGCTCATTAATGTGTGATGAATATTGTTCTTTCGATGATTTATGGGGTGAGGGATGGTATATATTTGATGCTAAATTATTACAAGATAGCGCTAAAGAATTATATGGTCGAGAAATTCCTAATGGTGATTTTGCTGATAGTGTTGGTTCAGGAGCTACTTATACAAATGGTGAATATCATCATAGTGCTGGTGGTGGAACTATTACTGCTATTAAGTATTACAGAGAATTTGTTACATATGAAGAAGTTGATGATACTTTAGTTGTTACAGATGAATTTATTAAATTTGTTGTAGAACCGAATGATAGTGCTGAAGACTATGTAGTTAAAGTGTATACTGATTCTAATAATGCTACATTGATAGATACTACTAATAGTAAATATGACGCTTATGATGAGGAATTTGAATCTTCTGTAATAGCGAGTTATAAGGATAAAATGGTTCAATATAAACATACTTTTAAACAAGATGATAATGGTAATTGGTATTGGGTAAGTACTGAACCAATTAAATAAAATACTATTTAAAATAGTATTTTTTTAGTGTATTATTAATTATAGGGTAGTGATGATATGAAAAGAATATTAATATTAATTGGTTGTGTTTTCTTTTTAACTAGTTGTGGTGGTGAGAAACAAACAGAGTTACTTTGTGATAAAGGTGAATTAGAAAATAATAGATGTAAAATAGTTGAAACAATGGATGTATCTGAAAAGTGTCGCGAAGGGTATACATTTAATGAAGAAACTAGCAAGTGTGAAAATACAATTACTATTGCTGCTAAAAAAGTCTCTGAATGTCCTAACGGATATTTTATTGGTAGTGATAATTGGTGTTTAAGTGAAAAAGAGTATGCTAAAGAAGTTAAATTAAATTGTGAATCAAAGAATATTGCTGATGATGATCAATTTAGTACAACTTATGTAACAGATGCTAATGTGTGTGTTGAAAAGTTATGTACTAAAGTTTCTGAGGATGGAGAAAGTTGTGAAGAGTTTAAAGAAACTGAATTAAAAGCTAAAGTTGAAGAAAGTTGTCCTAGTGGTACTAAGAATGATGATGGAGTTTGTCGTAAAAAGTATTGGATGAGTAAAGAGTATAGTTGTGAATTAGGGGAGAAGGTTGGTAATAATTGTGTAATAAGTGATTCCATAGATATGGATGCTTATTGTGAAGATGAAGAATACAAATTAAATGAGGGTAAAACCTTATGTGAGAAAATTACTTATGTTGAACCTACTTTAAAGGAAATAGAATAGTAACATTTTCTTTCTTATTATGATATACTATATAGGGAAGCCACTTTAGTTAAATGGTATAACGGGACCATGGTAAGGTTCAATAATAAGTTCGATTCTTATAAGTGGCACCATTAAGAAAAAAACTCGAACATGCTTTTAGTGTTCGAGTTTTAATGTGTTTTTTAAAGTAATAAAATTGAAATAAGTTTAAATTTATGGTATTATGTATTTGTCAAGGAAACTTGCGTAAAATAAAAAAGAGGAACATTCAATTTTCGCATGTTGAGTGTTACTCTAATAATTTGTGTAGCACCTAAATCATTGCTGAGTTAGGTGCGCTTTTATTTTAGAATTACAAAAAGTAATGCTATAAGTAAAAGGATGATTATGATTAAGAAAAAGATTAAAAAATCTTTCTTACTCATTAGCATCACCTCCAATCTGTGAAGATAGAGGTAAACACCCAACTATTAAATTTTCCAGTGAAAATTATACCAAACATTTGTTTTTGCAACAATGTTTTTTATTGTAATTATATAAGAAATTTTGTAATATATATTTGATTTTTATGGGTGGTTTAAATGTTTAGTAAATTGATAGATAAAATTAAGTTAAGAAATAGAAAAATGGCTTTAGTTGTTAGAGGTAGTGAAGCTGCTCAAAAGGTGGAGGATTTACCTTTAGAAATGAAGATTAGTGTAACTTATGATAATGATGTTTATAAAATAGAAATAGATGATTATATGAGTATTTCTGAGTATTTTGAACAAATGGCAATAGCTGATACTTGGGGAGTTAATGAACATATTGGAAATTCTGTTTTATGGAATAGTCATAAACAAAGAATTAATAAAGGAATTATATATGTTGTTTTAATTGATAATAGAACTTATAATTTTTTACTTAAAGATGATGAAGTAGTAGTTGATGAACGTATAAACGTTGATGGTGATATTACTGAAAGAGTTGTTTCTTATTATAGTGAATGTGATGATTATGACTTTGTAAAATATAAACATGATAAAACTGGTGATACTTATTATACGATGTATTATAGTAAGAATGGATTTCCTTTAAAAACTTTAGAATTTTCAAAGGAAGAAGCTTTTAGTGAAATAGCTGGTGAATTAAGTAGAGTAGATGATATTTCTGGTATTAGAAGTATTATTGATGTAGAAAGTTTGAAACAAAATATATTAAGTGATTTAGTACCGAGTAGTTCGGGGAACGAATTAAAGAAAACTTTGTAATATTTAATTATGGGGATTTGGAAATGGATTATGTAAATAAATTATTTGCTTTGGAATTAGATAAAAAAGAAGTAAAATATTTATTAGATTTTTGTAATAAAAATTATTTATTGGTTAAAATGATTAGTGAGATATCTTTTGATGTACAAAGAGATTTAAAACAAATAAAAGTAGAAGATTTTTTGTATGCAAGTAGATATATTAAAGAAAGACATTCTAATTATTATGATGAATTAGAAAGAATGTTTAAGTATAATGAGATAATAGTTAGTGATTATAATTGTGCTAATGCTTCTTGTGATTCTTATACTGGGAAGATTTGGATAGGACTAAGTCATTCTATTTTAGATGATTTATATTTAGTGCATGAATTTTTTCATCATCAAAATTTAATTCCAATAAATGATAAACAAGGTAAAGAAGAAAATTTAACAAGAAAAATGTTTGGAGAGGCTATTTCTTACTTGAGTCAGTTTGATATGGTTGATTGGGTGAGTGATAAAGATGTTAAGAACGAATGCTTGAATAGTGTTAGTGATTGCATTTGTGATTGTATTAATTGTGCTAAGAAGATTAGAGTGGAATTATTTTTAATAAGTGTTTTTAAAAAGTATAAAAGAATTGATGAAAGTTTAATTGAGAAAGAAGCTTTAGAGTGTAAAGATGAATTTTTAACTTCGTTAGTATTAGAATATTTTGATGGAGCATTAAAAGATATATGTGGTTGGGGAGCTGACTTTAAATTTCCTTTTTACTTAAAATATGTTTTAGGAGTAAGTATTGCTTTTTATTTAAGAGATAGATTAAAAATAGATAGTGATATTTGGAAGAAAGTATATTATGTAAATGAGCATATTTATGATATGAGTATTGAAGAATTATTGAGGTTGTTTGAAATAAATTTATCTAGGGAAGATATAATATTATCTTTTAAGAAACAATGTGATTACTTAAGTAGTTGTGAATATAAATTAGTGAAATAAAAAAGGTAGATTTAATCTACCTTTTGTGTTACTTTAATAGCTTTATTTAGAGCATCTTCTGGGGTACTGGCACTGATACATTTTAATCTTTTACGATCATCAAAGTATTTTCCAGATAATTTTTTGGCCCAACCATTAAATTTATCAATTGTTATTATAGGAATACCTGCTTGGTAGGCGATAGCCATTTCTGTTAATGTGCCTGAGCCACCTCCGATAGCTATTATACAGTCGCAGGATAGGACAAGAGTAAATTCACGACCACCACCTAATCCTAGTCCAGAAGGAATTAATACTGTTGGACGAAAGTCACTCCATATTTCTTTATCTTTCCCACTTGTTATTCCTACTGTTATACCATTATATTCTGTTGCAGATATAGCGGCGTTTGTTGATAATGATGAGTATTCTTTTTCTGCTCCATATACTAAGATATTGCCGCTTTCAGCTATAAGACGACCAAGTTCTTTGGTGAAGTCTTCAGCTTCTTTACTATAGTTTAGGTCTGCGGCAGAACCCATGATTCCGATTTGTAATTTTTTCATATTATTTTAATTCCTTTCTTAATGTTTTTATTACTTCTTCTTGTGAATTGGTATTATTTATTTTTTCTGGTAGTTCTTGAATAAAAATTTTTCTTTTTGATAGACTTTCTATTTCTTGCCATAAGGAGATGGAACGGGAGATACAACTTTCTGAGAAATACTTTTGGTATTGTTCAGGTATTGATGCTCTAGTTACTGGATCACCATATGGTAAGAAGTAAGGAGCTTTTAAAATTTCGCTTCCTTTTTGAATGGAGATGCCGGAACCAGCTATTCCAAAGTAAAAGTCTCTTTCACATATTTGGTCGATGATGTCTTTTTCCATTAAGATTCCACATTTTAATCCTAGTGGGAGAATTTTATTAAAGTATTCGTATCCTTCATACGAAGAAATACATGAACGGATACCTATGACTTTGATACCTTGGCTTTTAAATTTATTTATTATAGTTCTTAAAACTGAACCACTGAAGACGACATCATCGGCGAGGATGATTTGTGTTTCGCCGATAGATAGTAAAAGTTCTGATATTTGTTTTATCTGTCTATCTACTGCTTGTTTGTCAGTAGGATTAGTTCTTGAAACGAGGTCTTTACTATTATCTAAGCGGGTACAATCGAGAAAGATAATAGATGAATTATCTATTGTAAGATAGATTTGATCTAATGAGATGATGGGGATACCTCGCTAGAACATCTTGGATAGAAGATTTGATACTGTATTTCATTTCTTCTTCCGTGATTATTGTGGTGTTTCCGTTGAAGATTTTGTTTACTGTGTTACTGAAATCTTGACGGAGATTTTCGATAAATTGAGTTTGTGGTATTATCATACCATTTTTGCCATAACTATAATTTATAGCGTTATAACCTTTTAAAATATTTTGGATATCGTTACTGAAGACGATTCCTTTTTTGATTTTTTTCATATTAATAAACATCCTTTCTTAGTCATCATAATAATGGTGATGCTTATTGCAGAAATAAAAAAACTATACAGATACCTGTATAGTTAGAGATATTGATACAGGCAACAAGCATCACAAAGAGCACTTGTGCCTACAACAATATTAATGTCGTATTAACAAGTGCAGATTATTATGATGATGTTGTCTATTAATTAAATTAATATTTAACATAAATAATCTTTCCTTTCATTGAGATGATTATAATACTAAGATTTCTTTTGTGTCAAATTATTTTTCATTATAAGATGGATTATTATACTACTTATAGATATTACAATAAGAGAATAAAACATTTTAAGAAGACCAAAGAAGAAAGTGCCTACTATTATAATAAGAGAGTTTATTATAAAGTTAGAGATAGATACTTTTAGTTTTAAGTATTTCTTTAGAAGTAAGTTTATGACTGTTATACCACCAGATGAGAAGTTCATTTTATATATTATTCCTCCTGTGGTACCACAGATAGTTCCTGCTAAGATAGAAGATATAAGAAGATGTTCTTTTATAAAAGTAAGTTCTGGTATGAAAGAAGTTAATCTTACTAATAGAGGATAGGCGAAAGTAGAGATGATTGCGCTAGTAGTTGTTTCTTTTTTTAGGAAGATAAAACTTATTATAAGAGAGATAATATTGATGATTAAGATAATTAGAGATGGTTTTAAATTGATTAGATGTTTTATTACTATGGCTAGACCTTGGGTACCACCAGTTACTAAGCTTAATGGTTTTAAGAATAGATTGAAATTAATAGCAGCAAATAATAGAGAGATAAGTAAAATAAGATATTTTTTCATATGACACCTCTTATATTAGTATGTTTTGATATAAAATTTATATTCAAGTAACAATTTGTTAAAAAAATATCTAAAATGTGTTATTATATAGATAATAAGGGCGTGGTTAGATGAAGTGTCTTATATGTAATACGGAAGTAAAAAAAGGAGCTAAAAAGTGTCCTGCTTGTGGTTTTAAAATAGATAATACACAAGATAAAGAATTAAAAAAAGAAGAAATGTTTTCTAATAAAAAAGAATTAAATGAAGACAAGTATCATACTATCGTTCTTTTACAGGAACAATTGGATTCGATTAAAGAATTATTAGATGAAGATGAAAAGAAAGAAAATAATAAAAAGAAAGAAAATAAAGAAACTAAAGTTCAATCTTCAAAAAAGAAAAATTCTGAAAAAGAAAAAACAGATACGATTGTTCTTTTACAAAGTCAATTGGATACAATTAGAGAATTGTTAGATGAGGATAATAAAAAGGCAGAAAAAGAAAAGAAGGTTACTAAAGAAACGAAAAAACAACTTTCTAAGAAAAAGATTTCTGATGCAGATAATAATACAATTGTCCTTTTACAAAGTCAATTGAATACAATTAGAGAATTATTAGACGAAGATGAAAAGAAAGAAAAAGCAAAAGCTAATAAAAGAAAAGCTAAAGACAACGTAACTAAAACCAATAAAGATGATGTTCAAGAAGAGATAGTAAAAGACATTGAAGAAGTTTCTAAAGAGTTAGAAAAAGTTACTAAAGATCTTGAAGAAAATAAAGAATATATTGAATTAATTCGAGCTGAAGAAAAAGAACACCAAGAGAAAATTCAAACGGAAGAAGCAGAAAAATCTGAAAGTATTGAAGAAAAAATATTAAAGACTGCTCCGATTGATAAACTTGCTGATGCAATAGCTGGAGAAATCGTTGAGGGAATTAATTCATATAATGATGAAATAGATAAAGCAAATGAAGAAATAGAGAAAACTAAAGAATTTAATTTATCTTTAGAAAAAACTGTAGCTATAAAATCATTAGGTGATACAAAAGAACTTGATAAATTTTCTTTAATAGATGATATTAATCGTCAAATTGAAAAAACTAATGAAGAAGTTAGTTCTAATGAAGATGTAGTTGTTAGAGTAGAAGAAAGCTTTGATGAAAATACAAAATCAGAAGAAGAAAACAAAGAAAATGTTGAAGTTCTTAGTACAAGGAGAAAAGTATTCTTGTTTACAGGAATAGCAATATTAATATTGATATTTACTTTAATGACAATTTGGGTTGTTGCTGGTGTTAATAACAAAAATACTGAAGCAACAGTAGATTATTTAACACGTTTAAATAAAGCAATGGAAACTTATTATGAGACTGAAGAAATAGATGATATTTTGTACGTTTTAGAAGAAGTTAAAAATGATAAAGAAGAAACAAAGAAGTTACAAGCTAAGACTAGAACAATTTGTGATAGTTGGGTATTACTTTATTTAAATGAAGAAGTAGAAGATAAAGAAGCTTTTGAAGAAGCAACAAATAAATATAAAGGATTATTAGAAGGTTTATATAGATATGCTATTGTAAAAAATGATACTAATCTAGTAAGAGCTTTAACAGAAAAAGATTATAATGATTTATTAATACAATTTGATGATATATATAGTGATAGTGCAATCTTCTATGATGCATTAGAGTTATATAATAATAAAGATTATAATAAAGCATATTATATGTTTGATAGAATAGAATCAAATAATTCATATTATGAAAAGAGCGTTACATATTGTAATTTAATTATTTCTAATATTTTAGATACAATCTTAAATGATATTAGTAAATTAGAAAAAAATATAGATACATTAGATAATGCAAGTAAATTAGAAGTGTATTCTAATATAGAACAAATTATTATTGACTATAATAGTATTTATTCAAATATTGATTTAACACAAAATGATAAATATCAAGAATTATTAAGTGAATATACTAGTAAAGTAAGTGAATATACTGAAAAAGTATTAAATGAATTTAATAGTCAAGGAAGTGTAACTTAATTAGGACTTATGTTAAATAAGTCCTTTTTATCTGTAAAAAAAAAGAGGTTTATTGTATACTAAG
>CAVAGO010000052.1:0-14947 GCA_963588075.1 bacterium
ACAGAACCTTTTGTAACAATTACATAATCTATTTGAGCTTTTAAATCTTCATAAGATCGAAAGGGTGGTTTTATGAAAAAAGGTAGACATTATTCTAAAGAGGAAATTGCAGTTATTACGCAATCAGCTATGGGAAAATCATTTAGAGAAATTATGGATGCAGAACTTGTTACAATAGAGGATAAAAAAATGCAGAAGGGTTCTTTAGGTGGAATTATAGAAGAATACTTATTTGGTATTGAAGCTAATGGTGAATCGGAACCTGATTTTATTGATGCTGGTATAGAATTAAAAGTTACACCATATAAAAGAAATAAGGATAATACATTGTCTGCTAAAGAACGACTAGTATTAAATATGATAGATTTTAATACTGAATATAAAAACGAATTTAAAACAAGTCATTTTTGGTTTAAAAATAATAAACTCCAAATATTATGGTATTTATATGAAGAAAATAAAGAAAAGTTGGATTTTAAAGTAACACATGAAAAATTATTGAATTTAGCTTTAAGTGAAGATTTACAACAAATAGAAGAAGATTGGAATTTCATTATAAACAAAATTAGAACTGGAAAGGCTCATGAAATATCTGAAGGAGATACTATGTATTTGGGAGCTTGTCCTAAAGGTGCTAATTCTAATGATGTAAGAACTCAACCTTTTAGTGATGTTAAAGCAATGAGAAGAGCTTTTTGTTTTAAGTCTTCATATATGACTCAATTAGTTCGAAAATATATTGGTGATTATTCTAATGTAGAAAAAGTTTTATCTGGGACTTCTAAGTCTTTTATGGAATATGTAAATGAAGTAGTTGCAAAATATATTGGCAAAACTCAAACTGAACTGAAAGCAATGTTTAATATAGAATCTAATTCTAAGAGTGTTAATGCTATTATTGCTAGTAGAATGTTTAATGTAAAAAGTAATTTATCAGAAACTGATGAATTTTTGAAAGCCAATATAAATGCTAGAAGTATAAGAGTAGAACAAAATGGAAGAATTAAGGAATCTTTTCCTTTTCCGACATTTAAGTATACTGAAATTATAAAAGAAGAATGGGAAAACTGTGAATTTAGGGATGTTATTGAAAATACTAAGTATTTATTCTTTATTTGGAAAAATGATGGAACTGACTATGTATTTAAAGGTGTTAAACTTTGGAACATTCCTGAGTCTGATATAGAAACTTATGTAAAAGAAATGTGGTTAAAAACAAAGGATATAGTATTAAATGGTAATATAGTTAGAGGATTTGATTCAAATAGTTGTCGAATAACTAATTTCCCTGGTATGAGTGAAAATCCAGTATGTCATGTTAGACCACATGCTCAAAATGCAAGTGATACTTATCCATTGCCAGTTGTAGATAAAGTTACAGGTTTAATGGAGTATACAAAACATTGTTTTTGGTTAAATAATAAATATATTGAAGATGTATTAAAAGATATAATTAATAGTTAGAAAAATTAATATAATATGTAATTGAAATAATTATTATATGTTTTGATTATTTTGATTGTATTGTTGTTAATTTTTTGTTAAAATTTATTCAGGTTCAGTGTCTAGTAAGTTATTCTTACTAGGCCTTTTTTTATTTTAAATATATTCAAAAAAATAATAGTTGTAAAACTTAAGTAAATATAGTAATTAATTCTGAAACTACAGGTTCAGAATTCTAAAGTGGAGACTTAGGCTCCACTTTTTCTTAAGAGACTAGGGCTTTTAAGAATAAAAGAGGAAAAATGATAGATAAATTTGACTATTTAAGTATCTTACTATATAATCGGAACCATCATAAATTTTATATTTATGATTTTCATGTTTTCGCAGAATTATTTATATTAAGAGCTTATTTGTTTACAAAGACTCTCTACTTACCTTTGTAACTATTCATCATACCTTTCTATTTATATATACAGAGCTCTTAAGTTATTTAGAATATTCTGCTGTTCTTGTTTTCTGAAGGATTAGTAATCCTTCTTTTTTGTTGGATTTTTCTTGCTTATGTAGATTGTTATTTGATATGCTTATGTTAAGAATAAAGAGCGCGTTAATATTGTAGTATGAGGTATTATATTTATGATAAATGATGTTAAAAGTAATTTTAAGATTGTTGAAACTGAGAAGTTAGAAAATGGATGTAAGTATAAGGTGTCTTTGGAACTTCCAATGAAGGATGGTTGGTTTGAAGATGTTTATTTTTGTGTTCATAAAGGTAGTCAGTTTATTCCGATTAAGTTGAAACATAAAGAGAATAAGGATGGTATTGTTTACTTTGAAACTGAGGAAGATATTTTTTTAGAAACAAGAGCTATTTATAAGTTTTATTTTTCTTATAAGGTTGATGGTTTTAGAAGGTTTGTTAAGAATGAGGACGTTGTAGGTCCAGATGGAATTGCACTTGAAGAGATGTTTAAGATGAGTGTTAATTTTAAAGCTCCTGATTGGGCGAAGGGACGTATGATGTATCATATTTTTGTTGATAGATTTTATCGCGGTAGTGAGGAACCGATGAAGGAGATGGTTCGTCGTCATATTCATAAGTCTTGGGATGAACCAATTGTGGTTGAGGGCGATGAGCAAGGTATTTGGAATAATGATTTTTATGGTGGAGATTTAAAAGGTATTACTAAGAAGTTGGATTATATTCAGTCTTTAGGTGTGGAGATTTTGTATTTGAGTCCGATTGTATATAGTCAGTCGACTCATAGATATGATGCTTCTGATTATGAAGTGGTTGATCCTTATGCTGGTACGATGGAAGATTTGAAGGAGTTGTGTGATGAAGCGCATAAGCGTGGTATGAAGGTTGTGCTTGATGCAGTGTTTAATCATACGGGTTCGGATAGTAAGTATTTTAATAGGTATCAGAATGAGGAATGGATAGAGAAAGAGAAGGATAAGGGGGCTTATCACGATAGAGATTCGAAGTATGCTAAGTTTTATAAGACTGTGTATGGAGCTGATGGTAAAGTTTATCAAAAGTATTGGTGGGGATTTGATACGCTGCCAGTATGTGATGGTGAAGCTAAGGAATGGCAGGATTATATAACTGGTAAAGGTGGAATTATTGATCAGTGGTTTGCGCAGGGGATTGATGGTTTGCGTTTGGATGTTGCTGATGAATTGACTGATTATTTTATTGAGTTGATAAGGAACGCGGTTCATAGAAATAAACCGGATGGTTTGATTTTAGGTGAAGTTTGGGAGAATCCAATGTATATGCGTGATGAATATAATAGAAAGCGCGAGTATATTGAAAGTGGTAAAGGTATGGATTCGGTGATGAATTATAATTTTATCCAAGCTTTGATTAGATATTTTAGATATGGTGAAGTTGATTTTTTAGCGGCGAAGATTAGAGAAATAAAGAATAGCTATCCTACTGATAGTATTAATACGGCGATGAATTTTACATCGACACATGATATGACGAGAGGAATTAATTTGTGGGATTTGGTGATATTTAATTATTTTGGGAAATGGCCATGGAATTTGAATAACGAAGATCACAAGTGGGCGCAACAATATAAGATGAGTCCGAAGCAGTTGGAAGAAGCGAGGAATAAATTTCAGGCTTATGTGTTTTTCTTAACATTTTATCCTGGTATATTGAGTATTTTTGCCGGAGATGAAATGGGTGTTCAAGGTGTTGGCAATTTGGATAATAGAAAACCGCTGCCTTGGGATAAGCCGGATGAGGTATTAGTAGAATTCTTTAAAGCGATGGGTGCGATTAGAAAAGAAGAAACTTTTATGCATGATGCTGATATTAAAGTAAGAAATATAAATGTTAATTTTGCGTCGTTTGAGAGAATTAAGGATGAAGAGAGAATGTTAGTTATTGTTAATAGGACCGGCAGTGAGCAGATATTTGTGGTACCAGAAGAGTATAAGAATGCAGAACGTGTTTATACTTTGAAGAAGAGTAAGGCGGGAGCTCTTGGACCTTATGGTGGAATGGCGATGAAGATAGGAGGAACTAGATAGAAATGTCTAGTTTTTTTGTTTTATAAATTAGTAAGTGTGTTATACTTTATATAGTAATAATGGAGTTGAGTAGTGTATGAAATTAAATAAAGAAAAAATAAGTAAGATGATAACTTTTTTGAGTTTGTTATTTTTACCGTTGGTGGTATTTGCTGAATCTAGTAGTAGTGGTTTGGGATTTTTCGAAGCTCTTATATTTGAAGCATTTGCATCAATACATATGAGTATTTTTGTATTACATCCTTATTCTAAAATGAAAGCACAAAATCCAGATGAACAAAAACAATTATTTTGGAAGTTATTTTGGAAGAGAGCTTGTTTGTTAATATTTTTTGATTTCATTATTCCATCAGTTGCAGTATTTATAGATTTTATAATGATATTTATAGGTGCTTTTACAATTTTACCAATGTCTATGAGAAAAACTACTCAAAGTACTGTTGAATCTGTTTCTACTACTAATGTTATTAGTAATAATGTGAATTTAACTAATTGTCCAAAGTGTAATGCCGCAATAGTACCTGGTAATAAGTTTTGTGTTGAATGTGGTGAAAATTTATCGACAGTATCGGGGAATGTAGAAGCATTAACTTGTCCACAATGTAAAAGAAAGTTACCTCCAGGAAATCATTTTTGTATTCAATGTGGTCAAAGTGTAGAAGTTTCACAAGCAATTGTTGATAATGTTCCATTAAGATGTTCTAAGTGTCAAATTGAATTAAAAGCAACTGATGTATATTGTCCTAATTGTGCTGAACCGACTAATTTTATTACATCTAATTTAAGTCGTGCGATAGCTTCAGGAGTTGTTACTTTACCTTCTGCAAATGATGGTGTTCCTATTGATTTTAATAAATATCAGTATGTTAATATGACTGAAGATCAAATGTTAAATACAATGATAGAAGATGAATTAGTTAAAAATGGTGAATCTAAGAAAACTTCTGTATCTGCTTTAGAAAAGAAGAAAAATATTTTTGCTATTGTTTATGGACTTATTTTATTTATTTGTATTTCATTGTTATTTTTCCATACTAAAACAGAAATGATTCTTTTTGTATTATTAGTTGCTACTATGATATATTTTAGAAATGTTAAAAATTATAATATTGTTGAGTATTTAAAGAAAGAAGTAAAATTAAGACCTGATGAAAAAATTAATTATATAGTTTCCAGTGTTGTTTCTGGGAAAGTACATGTAGGCGGAAATAAAGTTTTAAGATTAGTGATTTTCTTAGCAGCAGTTGTTGCTCCGTTATTTATCTTTATGACTCCTCATATGATTTTTGAAAAACAAGATGACGGTTATGTAGTTCGTTTTTATACTATTGGAATTACTAATAATGATACAGTTTTAGAGATACCTGAAGAATATAAAGGCGAACCAGTTGTTGGTATTCGTGGAGATGTATTTGCAAATGTATTTACTATTGAAGAAGTTATACTACCTGATACCATTAAAGAAATAAGAGGTGGAGCTTTTAAGGGAGCTACAAGTTTAAGAAAGATTAATTTACCTGATGGAATAACAGAGATAAAAGGTAATACATTTGAGAATTGTTATAGTTTAGAAGAAATAACAATACCTGATAGTGTTGTTAGAATTGGTGGACATGCATTCCGTAATGATTCTTCTTTGGAAACAGTTAATATAAGTTCAAATAGTCAGTTAGAAGAGATTGGTTCATCAGCATTTAGAAATTGTGCTAGTTTAAAAGAAATTACTTTACCTCAAGGTGTTTCTATAAATGAAAGAGCATTTAAGGAAAGTCCAACTACAGTAAGAGAGTATACTGATAATTATGTTTCTTCTGGAAATTCTTCTTCAGGTGGTATTACTAGTGCGAAAGACGGTTATGAATATAATAGATTTTTATATTTAGATCTTAATGAACGTCAGTTGGTTAATGCGTATCGAATTAATGCTGTGACACAAGATTATTACATTGAGTTAACTAAGATTGAAGAAAGTAGAACAGATGATTATACATATGTATTGAATATATCTAAAGCATCTGGTGGAAGTCATAGTTTCTTGTTGTTTGAAGGACAAAGCATTTATGTAGATGAAGAGTATGGAATTATGGTTGAATGTGTTAATTCTTATTACTTTACTACTTATCATGAAAGTATAGGAGTAAACGTTTACTTTAACTAATTAAGTAAGGGGGATTTTTATGAATTATAAATTTATACATTTACTTTATGTTCCAACAATGGCTTGCAATATGGCTTGTAAGTATTGTTATTTGGAAGATAATACAAAAGATGAATGGAATAAATATAAGGCGCTTGATACTTTGGAATATGCTGTTAAAAAGTTTTATGATAGTAAAGTAATTCCTTTTAATATATCTTTACATGGTGGAGAAGTTACGACTTTGAGTAAAGAAGATTTTGAAAGTGTTATTAAGTATATTTATGATTACTATGATAGAAATAGAGCACTTATTGAATCGAATGGATTTAATGTAGGAAGTCCACATATTAAAACTAATCTTTATAATTTAGAAAAACATATTGATACTATTAAGAAATATAATGTTTCGATTAGTGGGAGTTTAGATTTACCTTTAGATTTACATGATGAATATCGTGTGACTAAGGATGGTCGAGGAACTTTTGACAAGATATTAGAAAATTTTAAGTTATTAGAAGAGTTGCCAAATAAGAAGAAAGTATCAGCAACTATATTTAAAGAACATTTTGATTTAGATAAGATTGTTCAAGATATTAAGTATTTGCATGAAAAGACATGTCTAAATATGAATGACTTTAATTTTATGATAGGTTTTGATTACAATTCGAATGGTATTTTACATCATATAAGCGAAGAGGAACAAGTTGAATTGTTTAAAAGAATGCATCAGGAGTTTGACGGAACTGATTTGGATGAAGGAGTTAATGGCGCTTGGTTCAATGAGTTTGGTCCTGATTATTGTACGAATTGTACGAATTGTGGTGAGAAGTTTTTCTTACTTGAAAAGAATGGAGATATTTATTCTTGTGTAAGGGGTCAAAAAAATAAAGATTTCTATTATGGAAATATATATAAGGATGATGTTGCGACTATATTAGCTAATGCAAAAGAGAAGATGCTTCAAAATCATAGATGTGTTGGATTTGATAAAGAGTGTGCAGAATGTAAGTATTTATATATTTGTAAAACAGGTTGTCCTTTTGTAAAGAATACGTATAAAAGTAGTAAGTCTTATACATGTAAATTGCAGCAAGAATTGTATAAGAAGAGATGTTATCAGGAAGATGAATATCAAGATGAAACTGTGTATGAATATGTTAAAGAGTTACATCCAGATTTGATAATGGATTACTATCCGAGAAGAAGAGTTAATGAGTTTAAGTCGTTGGAAGAATTGATTAACGAAGATAGTAAGTTGAAGTATATATATGATGATAGTTGTTTTGTATTAAATGTTGATGGTGTTGATTATAAGTTAGAGTCACAGATATTAAGAAGAACTAGAGAGATAATATATTTGACACCTGATAGTAAAGTTAATTTATATATAAAGAAGAATGTGTTAGATGAAGAGTGTGATTATCCACAGAATAATTCCTTGTATATGATATTGCTTAGTGGGAATTTGATTCAGTATGGAGATGAAGGAAGAACGAAGCAAGAACATATTGCGACACATCAAGTTTATAAGGGAGTTTTAGAAAAAAATGAATCTGATAGAAGTGGATTCTTTAAATATGATATATCTATTATGATAAGAGAGTATGGTAAGTATTTAGATCAAGATAAACCTAATAATTTGTTTTTTACAACAAATGCATTGAGGGACTACCATTATATGAAACAGAAGAATAATGCTTATTATCATATAGATGCTATTAATTTACCATTTCAAAATATTGAGTTTTACTATATAGGAGGAGAGTAGTATGTTAAAGAAAAATCCGGAAACATATAATGAAATTGTTCATTACAGAAAAATGATGGAGTTAGCTAAGAATTATCAAATTTCAGAGACTGTTTTGAATGAGATTAGTGATTTTATATTAGAACGTTCTGATAATGTTGTTGAATGTCGTGGTTCGAAGATAGATTTGAAGACTGCTGGAGTGTTGCAAAAGACTTATGCGGCAGAGTTATTATCGACAGCAATTGATGGTTTGACTTTGAGTTTGACTTCATTAATAATTATTCCACATTATGTTCCATCTTCTGGTGGTGGAGGCTATAGTGGTGGTTCATCATCTAATAATAACAACAATAATAACAATAACAACAATAATAATTAGGAGTGCTTATGATAACTGAGAGAAAACATGAAGATAGATTAAAAAGACTTGGACTTAATATAAAGACAAAGTATAAGTCTTTTGATAATGTGTTGGAGAGAAATACTGATGGTTCTAAGAATGATAATATTCCTGAGGGAGTTAGAATAAGAAAAGATTATTACTATAAAGGTCAAGTTATTCACAAGGAGACTTTGTTTGATTCGAGGATTATTTATAAATTTGTATTTGAGCACGAGGGAGAAAATCAGAAGTGTCCAAACTGTGGAAGTGTTGGTAAGATAGAAGAGTTTATTGATGGATGTCCTTATTGTGGAACTCATTATAATATGGATTTTGATAGTAAGGAATTAGGTAGTAAGCATTATTATGATTTGACAATGAAAGATTCTGGGTATGTTGTTAAGACTTTGATTATAGATTTAATAGTTTCTTTTATTGTATCATTAGTGTTTATTATACAGACTAGTAGAACATTTACGATTTTTGATATGAGTAAAGTGTTGTTAGGAACTGTGTTGATAGGAGCAATATTATTTTTTGTATTTTATTATATGGATGCAGCGATTGTGTTGGCTTCTGTTAGAGCTAAGAAGGAAAAACTTAATCAGGAACAAAGAGATTTTTGGAATAGAGTAAGTGAATGTGGAATTACTAAGACAGGATTTTATAATAATTTGAATTATGAGTTACGTGAATTGTATTATGGTAAGGATTATCCTACTGTGGTTGATTATGATGTAATAGATTATAATTGGTTTAAGGAATCTGAGGATGAGACAGGGGTTTATGTTGATGTTAACTTGGATATTAGATTAGTTATTTTTGATAATGGAAAGATTAGAAGTAAGAAAGATAGTAAGACTTATAGATTTAAGAGAGCCGAATTAGACAAGACATTGGATAAAGGTGTTAATATCATAAAATGTCATAATTGTGGGGCGTCGATAGATGTTACTAAGGGAGAATGTGAGTATTGCAATACTAAGTGTAATTACTTACAAGAGTGGTATTTGGTTGAAGTGAAAGATTAGAACTAGATAGAGATGTCTAGTTTTTTTATGGTATTGTCATATGTGTGTTATAATATTACTTAAATATTAGTGAGGTGAATTGTATGAATGAGATTATAGATAACTTTGAATGTAATGTAATACACTTAAGAAAAATGATGCGAATCGACGAAATGGTTCCTTATTTGAAAACTAAAAACATAAAATTTAATATAATGTCTGAGCTTGAAGCTGAAAAATATTTAAGAAATAATAACAATTATTACAATGTAACTTCTTATAAACATAATTTTTTAAAATATCCATCTCCTGCCGGCGATTTCGAAGGTATGTACCAAGATTTGGATTTTGCTTATTTAAAAGATCTTTCTATTATTGATCATAGATTAAGACTTATTCTGTTTAAAATGATTATTGATATAGAGCATTATTTAAAAATAAGAATTTTAAATATTGTTGAAGAAATAGAAGTAGAAGATGGATATAGAGTTGTTAATATGTATTTAGAGAAGGACTTTAATAATGAGGAAAATCCTAAAAGAGTGCATAATAGTATTTTCAAAAAAGTTGGTAGTGAATATTATGAGAAAATCTTTTCTAAGTATGATATAGATAAAGATAAAAAGCTTGAAAATATACCTATTTGGGAATTTTTAGAAATTATTACTTTTGGTGAGTTAGTAAGTTTTTATGAGTTTTTTTCTAGTGAATATGGTTTGGAAGAAGAGCTTAAGAATATTTTTATTTTAAGAGAAATCGGAAAATTGAGGAATGCTGTCGCACATAATTCTTGTGTTTTATCAGAGTTAGATAAAAAGGATAATCTTCACCGTCCAGATTATAAAGTTACTGAATTTTTAAGTAAGTGTGGTATAGAAAAAAATGTTAGAAAAGCTAAATTAAGTAATTCTCGTATTAGACAAATCACTTACACTCTTTATATGTTTAATGTAATTGTTACAAGTGATGGTATAAAAGAAAATATAAAAGAAGACTTAATTGATTTTATTTTTAATCGATGCTTACATCATAAAAAGTATTATGTGAATAATGAATTGTTAAAGTCTGTTTATAGTTATTTCAAAAAAATAATCGAATTAAATTATATGTAAAATTTTTAATAAATAATTCATAATATATATTATAAGAGTTTGACATCAACTCTTATGTATGTTATATTACTTATGCAAGGAAAAAATGTTAAATCATTTTTGTATGGGCACTATCTAACGGTAGGGCTCTATTTTTTTTGATTAAAAAATAATGTATAATATTTGTATGATTTTGAATGGATTGGTGTAAATATGAACGAATTAAAATGTCCTAATTGTGGGACTGTGTTTCAGATAGATGAACAAGATTACGAGTCAATTGTTAAACAGATAAGAGATAAAGAGTTCGAAAAGGATATTAGTTTAAGAGAAGCTCAGTATAAGAATGATAAGGAGCAAGCTCTGAAGTTGGCTGAAGCTAAGGCGGAGAAGGATTTGGCGGAAGAACTAAATAAGAAGGAATTGGAGATTGCGTCTTTGAAGAGTGAACTTAAGTTGAAGGAGACGGAGACAGAGAGTCGCTTAGAGAAGAAGTATAGTGAAGAATTGAATAAGAAAGTCGTTGAGATTACAGAGCTTAAGAACGAGATTAAGTTAAAGGATACTGAGAAGGAATTGGCTTTAAAGGATATTGTTAATGAGAAGGATAAGGAGATAGATTCTTTAAATACAAAGTTAGAAAGTAATAAGAATGAGTTCTTGGTTAAGGAGCAATCTTTGAAGGATAAGTACGAGGAGAAGATTAAGGATAAGGATGAACAGATTGCTTATTATAAGGATTTTAAGGCGAGACAAAGTACAAAGATGATTGGGGAGTCGCTTGAGCAGCATTGTAATAATGAGTTTAATAAGTTGAGACCATTGTTTAAGAATGTTTATTTTGAGAAGGATAATGATGCGAGGACTGGAAGTAAGGGAGACTTTATTTTTAGGGAGACGGATGATGACGGTACTGAGATTATTTCGATTATGTTTGAGATGAAGAATGAGGCGGATGAGACGGCGACTAAGCATAAGAATGAGGATTTCTTTAAGGAATTGGATAAGGATAGGAAAGAGAAAAATTGTGAGTACGCTGTTTTAGTTTCTTTGCTTGAGATAGATAACGATTATTATAATAATGGAATTGTTGATGTATCGCATAAGTACGAGAAGATGTACGTTGTAAGGCCGCAGTTTTTTATACCGTTGATTACGTTGTTGCGTGGGGCGGCGATGAATTCTTTAGGTTTTAAGAAGCAGTTGGAGATTGTTCAAAATCAGAATATTGATATTTCAAGATTTGAAGAGAATATGAATAGTTTTAAGGATGCGTTTGGTAGAAATTATCGACTTGCTAGTGAGAGATTTCAGAAGGCGATTGAGGAGATTGATAAGACGATTGATCATTTGCAGAAGACGAAGGAGCATTTGCTGAAGAGTGAGGATAATTTAAGGCTTGCTAATAATAAGGCGGAGGATTTGACTATTAAGAAGTTGACGAGTGGGAATCCGACGATGCAGCAGATGTTTGAGGAGCTTAAGAGTGCGCAGGAGGAAGAAGAAAACCAGTAATGTGTGGGTTTTCTTTTTTTTGTTGGGTGAAAAAAAGGAAATTGAGGTGTGGAGGGAGTAAATATAGGGTAGAGGGAGGTGTGTGTTTAGAGAGTTTTGACAATTAAACTGAAAATGTTGAATTTTTCAGTGTGAATGTTTTTTGACAAACTTACGGATTTTTGGTTGATTATCCGTAGATTTGTCGAGAATGAGTTGTTTACATATATTAACTTATATGTTAATATATGTATGGCAACAAGAATAATTCAGGAGGAATACATGTTAATTAGATACAGCAAGAGTTTTGAAAAAGGTAAAAAGGAATTAAGTAAAAAGCATAAAGTAGAAGAATTTAATATGTTGGATTCAATTGTGATGCTAGTAAAAAGATCGGATACATATGAATTAATGAAGAGTAGTCCTCTTGCGTATTTGTATGGATTTGAGGAACTTAAAGAAGATAAAAGTGGATTTTTTTCATTTAGATTATCTAAGAAAAGAAGTTCAATAAGATTAATTGGTCGGTATCAAGATAATATAGTAACTGTTCAATTAGTATATATAAGTATGGATCATTATAAAGATTTTAATCCTAAAGGAGTGATATTAGATGATGAATAAATTTGGTAAGCAACTTGGAGAATTTTTAGAATATAAAAATATAAGTATTAAAGAATTTGCTGAAAGAGTTAATACGACTTCTAAGAATATGATAGATATAATAAAAGGGAATGTAGAATTATCACAAAATATGATATATAACATAGCGTTTGTTACGGAGATTCCAGTTTCTTATATTGAAAATGTAGAACGTAGTTTTAAAATGGATAAAATAATTAAAGAATTTATCGAAAAGAAAAATATATCTATTAGGAAGTTTATTAATTTATTTAATTATAAGGAATTCAGTAAAGAATATGAATTTATGTTTACTGATGTAATGGATGATTATGAAATAGCTAAAGATATATTGAGGTATTTAAGAATAAGTAATCCGGAGACGTTATATAAAGAAGATAATTCAATTTTTTATAAAAGCAAGAATAATAAAAAAGAGTTACTGGCTTTATGGTTAGAAAGATGTTATAGAGTTGTATCTGAACAGGAAGTTAAAGAATATAGTAAGGATAATATAGAAGTAATTGTTAATTATATAAGAGAACAGGCGAAGAAGAATAGATTTGATAAAGAAGAATTAATTAAAGTATTTAATGAGAATGGTATTTTCTTAGCTATAGAGAAAGATTTAACTGGTTCGAAGATAAGAGGAGCATTTAAGGTATTGAATAATAAGCCCGCTATTTATATTACTAAGAAGCATAAGAGATATGCTGATATATACTTTGCTTTATTACACGAGTTGGCTCATTGTAAGAGTGATTTTAATAGAGCTAAGAGCGGTAGTATAGTTACTACTGAAGATAAATCAGTGGAAGATTATGAGATAAAAGCAGATCGAACTGCATTTAATTGGATGATTGATGATAAGATATATCAAAGGATTAAAGATAGTAGGGATGATATAGAGAAATTAGATGTAATCAAGTCTTTCTTTGTATATAGATTAGCGAATGATAAGTTGATTGATTATAGTTCAAAGATGTATCAGGAGTACAATAGGTTGATTGAAGAATAGGGCTTATAAAGTTCTATTTTTTCTTTATGAGATATAACCTTTATTTTAAATAAGACAATATTTTTGTGTTATATTATTATTGTAGGTGATTAGTATGGAAAAAAGTATTAAATTAGCTAGTAATGTTATTGATGATGAAGAAAAATTTATAGGTCGAGTATTATTTTCTGGAACTAGCATTATTTCTAATAGTGAATTTGAATCTTATAAATTAAAAAATAAAAACATACGTTTCTTCTTAAATTGTATGATTGATGTTTTAAGTAGTGTATCTATGTTAGGGTGTAGAAATTTTTCACATTCTTTAATTGGTTGTATTGATGGATTAATTGATTATTATGATAAAATTTTATTATTATTTGAAAGTAAAGATAAAAGACCGACAATTTCTAAATATAAAATAGATTATGTTCGTAATGCCATAAAAACGAATCAAATTATTTCTGGTATTGAAAAGCAACGTTATCAGGTTTTATTAAAAGATGATAACGATGTTAATTTTATTGAAAATTTGAAATTAATAAGATGTAGTCTAGTTGAAAATAATTATTTCGAAAGAGTATCTGATAAATTGTATGATTATATGACTAAAGAAAATTCTGATGATGATTTTGATAATATTTATTTGTTTACAATAGAATATTTTGCTTTGTTAATTGATTATGTAGGAATTAGTATATTTGAAATAAAACGTTTAATTAGAGATACTTATCGTCAATTTTTTAAGAATAAACAAGAAAAAATCTTTTTAACTTTATTTGAAAAATTTGTACATTCATATAAACAAAATATAACATATACATTGTATGTTAAAATGGATAAGGATTTTGATGATAAATTATTAACTTCTTTAAAACATTCAAATAATAATAATTTTATAATTTATAGTACGAGTGGGTTAGAAAAGTTTTTTAATAGTATTAAAATAAATAATCAAGTAACCTTTAAAAAGATTAAGAAACAATATTTTGAGAATAAAGATAATAAGTATTATTTATCTGCAAAATGTGAGGCAAAAGACATTTGGCAAGCAATCAAGTGGTTTAGACAAAATATTGTTCAACCTTATATTGGATCTATGTTGTATTCAGGAATTAAAGTTAGTTATCAAGGAAACTATATTGTTTTGGAAGAAAAAGATAATAAAAAATTTATAAATGAATATAAGTTTTTTGATGATGTTTTTAAGCCGTTATCTCAAGATAGAATTGATTATTTGGATGTATTTAAACGATATGTTATAGATTCAAAAAATAGTGATATTAATAGAGTTATTGATGAAGCTGTACAATTGTTACCTTATTATAAAACATCTGATTCTATTTTAACTAAATTTACCAATACTTGGTTTGCTTTAGAAACATTGTTTAGAAATGCTTCTGAAACAATTGTTAAGCTAAGGAATTAGATGAAGAAAGAGAAGCTGGTAAGTTAAGAGGTAAGTTACA
>CAVAGO010000053.1:0-14339 GCA_963588075.1 bacterium
GGATTGTTGTTCAATAAAAGAAAATCTAAGAATCGATTGTAATGATGCTAAAAATATAAAATTAGATAAAATGGTTGATTTAGTTAATATAGAATATGTTTTGTTAAATGAATTTATTAATTTTACTAATTCTAAATGGAGTAATCCAACTAGAGCAATAAGCGATAAAAGTGGTTGGAAAAAACCTACTATTTTGATATTTGATACAATTTCTAGTCCAATTAATAAACTTGAAATAAATAAATTAAATGAAATAACAAGTATTATGAAAAATGCTGTTGATGAATATTTAAAAGTCGTTTTTGAGGCAGAAAAATATTATCAACATCAATTCATGACTAATAAATTAGTTTTAAAACAATTTAAACAACTTGATATTGATAAATTATATAGATTTGAAGAAGAATATTATACTTTTAGTTCCCAAAATAAGGGTAGAATAGATTGTGTATTTGTATCATTAGATGGAAAAGATATTTATTTAATTGAATTAAAAGTAAATAGAGATGTTATTAAAGGAACTAATGGAGTACATAAACATTTTATAGATATAGAAAATTTATGTGATCCAAAACAAGGAAATATCAGTTCTTTCCTATCAAAAATGAAAAAGTCTGTTAATGATCGCAGAACAGCTTTAGGTCAAGAAAAAATTAAATTTGATAGAAAACCAAATGTTCATTTTTGGACTATTATAGCTTATTCAGATAAAAAAGAAAAAGAATATATCAAAAAAGAAATGCTTGATAAATATAAAAACGAAGCTGGTTTGGTAGGAATTAGAAAAGCTGTTGAAAATAAAACAGGTTATGAAAATAGAGTTTTAACTATTGATAAACATATAGCTAAATTAGAAGATATGAACTGTGAAGTAAGAATATATTTTGATGCAATTAACTATGATAAAAAATTAAAAGAACTTACTTTAAAAGGCAATAAATTCGAAACATATTATGTAAAGAATTCTAAATGATAATTTAAATTGATTTTTGAAATGAAATTTGTTGAAAAAAGTGCTCTTTAAAGTATATAAATTTCTAATTATTTTGTTATAATATTATGCGTGAAGGGTGGTGGTAATATGTATGTACCTTTAGGTATAAAAACTGATTATTCTTTATTAAAAAGTTTGATAAAGATTCCAGAGTTAATTAAATATTTAAATGAACATAATATTACTACTGCTGCAATACTTGATGATAACTTATTTGGAAGTATGTGTTTTTATAATTCTTGTGTTAAGAATAATATAAAACCGATTATAGGAATAAATATTACACTTAGTATGGGTAATATTTATTTGTATGCCAAAAATTATATTGGATATCAAAATTTATTAAAAATAAATACGATTATTCAAAATAGAGATATTAATTATATTGATTTAAAAAGTTATAGTAAAGATATTATATGTATACTTCCATATAAAAGTATAGATATATATACAGAAATAAAAGATATATATGAAGAATTATATATTGGATATGGAAATGATTTTGAAAAGAAAAATGCTAAACTAAAAAATGATAAAGTTGTTTATATTAATGAAGTATGTGTATTTGAATTTCAAGATGTTAAGTATATGAGTATTCTAAGAAATATTGAAACAACTGAAGAAATAGATTTACAAGAATATAGTGATGCTTATTTAGATAGAGATATAAATGAAGAAGATAGTAAGACTACTAATGAGTTTGCTGATTTAATTAATTTAGAGATACCTAAGAATGAGAAATATATACCACATTATGATGTTAATATAGAAGATTCTTATGGATATTTATGTAATCTATGTAAAAAGGGTTTAGATAAACGTTTAAATGGAAATGTTACTAAAGTATATAGTGATAGATTATTAATGGAACTTAATGTAATTAATAAGATGGGATTTGTTGATTATTTCCTAATAGTATTTGATTATGTTAAGTTTGCTAAGAAGAATAATATATTAGTTGGACCTGGTAGAGGTTCAGCAGCTGGTTCTTTAGTTAGTTATTGTCTTGGTATTACAAATGTTGATCCAATAGAGTATGACTTGTTATTTGAGAGATTCTTAAATCCAGAGAGAATAACAATGCCTGATATAGATATAGATTTTGAATATACAAAAAGAGATCAAGTTATTAATTATGTTAAAACTAGGTATGGAGTTAATAATGTTGCTAATATAATGACTTTTGGTACATTGGGATCTAGACAAGTTATTAGAGATGTTGGAAAATGTTTAAATGTTGATACTACTTTAATAGATAGATTAAGTAATTTACTTGATCCTAAGTTAGGTTTAAAAGAAAATCTTGATAATAAATTTGTTAAAGAGTTTGTTATGTCTAGTAATGATATAAAGAAAGTATATCAAGTTAGTTTTAAATTAGAAGGTTTAAAAAGACATATTAGTACACATGCTGCTGGAGTAGTTATTTCTTCGAAAGAATTAGATGATGTAATACCAGTGTGTATTAATGGAGGAGAGTTACTTACTGGAGTAACTATGGAATACTTAGAAGATTTAGGTTTATTAAAGATGGATTTCTTAGCTTTAAGAAATTTAACTATTATTCAAAATGTTTTAGAGTTGATAGAAGAAGAAACTGGTAAGAAGATAGACTTAGCTAAGATACCTTTAGATGATAAAGAAACTATTGATATATTTAAGAGAGTTGATACTGAGGGAATATTCCAATATGAAAGTTCTGGTATGAAGAATTTCTTAAGTAAGTTAAAGCCTGATAACTTTAGTGATTTAGTAGCAGCGGTGGCTTTGTTTAGACCAGGACCTATGCAAAATATAGATACTTTTATAAAGAGAAAAGAAGGCAAGGAACAAGTTATTTATCCTGATGAATCTTTAAAAGATATTCTTAAAGATACTTATGGTATTATGATTTATCAAGAACAAATAATGCAAGTACTTGTTAAGATGGGTAATTATTCATTTGCAGAAGCTGATAATATCCGTCGTGCGATGAGTAAAAAGAAACTAGAAGTAATGGAGAAAGAAAGAGAAGTATTCATTAAGAGAGCTAGTGAGAATGGTTATACAAAAGAGAAAGCTAATGAAGTATATGATTTGATTATTAAATTTGCTAACTATGGATTTAATAAGGCGCATTCAGTTTCATATGCTTTAATAGGTTATCAAATGGCTTACTTGAAAGCTAATTATCCGGTGTATTTTATTGCTAATTTACTTAATATGAGTATTGGTAGTGATATAAAGACAAAAGAATATATAGATGAAGCTAAATTAAAAGATATAAAGGTTTATAAACCTAGTATTAATGTAAGTATGGATCATTATGTAATAAAAGAGAAAGCTTTATTACTTCCTTTAAATGCAATACATAATGTAGGTGGTTCGGCTGTAAGTGAAATAATCAAAGAAAGAAATGAAAATGGAAGATTTAGTGATTTCTTTAACTTTGTAGCAAGAACTTATGGAAAGAGTGTTAATAAAAAAACAATAGAAGCTTTAATAGATGCTGATTGTTTTAGAGATTTCAATGTTAATCATAAAACACTATTTAATAGTATTGATAGTGCAATGGATTATGCAATGTTATGTAGTGACTTAGATGAATCTTTAGTAATGAAACCTAATTATGATATAGAAGAAGAATATAGTGATACTGAGTTAATGAGTAGAGAACTTAATACTTTTGGATACTATGTTACTAATCATCCAGCTAGTAAGTATCAAGATGGTATTATGAAAATACAAGATATTAAGAAATATTTTGACAAATATGTTGATACAGTTGTTATAATAGGAAGCATTAGGAAGATAAAAACTAAAAAAGCAGAAGATATGGGATTTATATCTGGTAGTGATGAAACAGGTACTGCTGATTTTATAATATTTCCAAAGAATAATAAATTTTTAACAATGTTTAGAAAAGATGATTTTGTTAAAATAAGGGGACAAGTTACAAGAAGAAATGATAAATTTCAGATTGTGGTATCTAATATAGAAAAAATAGATTAGGAGGGTTAATATGCAAGAAAAGTTACTTAATTTCTTTAATAGTGTAGGATTTTCTGATGAAGATGGAGACTTTTTAGAAGCTAGTATCTCTAAAGTTGTATTGAAGAAAAAAGAGCAAATTTTCGAAGTATTTATTGAAAATGAAAGACCTATTAACCCAGTTAGAACTTTAGAACTTGTTAAATGCGCAAGTAAGGGGATTAATGGTAAAGGTAAATGTCATATTAATTTTATTTATAATGATATGGATGATGAAGATATATTAGAAGCATTTAAGGTACTTTTAGGAGATTTAATTACTAAAAGACCTTCTTTAGTGTCTTTAGAAAATAAAAATATTAGTATAGATGATGAATTTATAATAGTAGAACTTGATAGTAAAAGTGAAGAATATGATATGATTCAAAAAGAACTTAAAGGATTAGGAGAAGCTTTAGTAGATTTAGGTTTTTATGAAATGGAGATTACAACTGCAATTAATGTAGAGAATCAAAAGAAGATACAAGATGAATTAGAAGCCGAAAGAAATAGACCAATTGAATTTGAAATCATTGATGAACCAGTATCTAATAATAATGGTGGTGGATATGGTAAAGGTGGTTGGACTCCTAAGAAAAAGATTGAATATTCTAGAGAAGGATTAGTTACTATTGAAAGTATTGATCAAGAAGAGAATAATGTTCATTTAGAAGCTTATATATTTGGATCTGAATTTACACAGTTGAAGACTAAGGATGGTAGAGATTTATATTTAATTACTTTGAAGATAAGTGATAATACATCGAGTATTTTAGCGAAGAGTTTTGCTAAGGATGAAGAAGATTTTGTTGCGAAGAGTAAGGAACTAAAAGATGGTACTTGGTTTAGTTTTAAGGGGCAAGTTAGATTTGATAACTTTGCGGATGACTTAGTATTTAATTTTAGAAGTTATGAACCTCTTGAGAATGTACCAACATTTAAGAGATTAGATAATGAACCAGAGAAACGTGTTGAGTTACATGCTCATACAATGATGAGTCAGATGGATGGAGTATGTGATGAAGTTAAATTAGTTAAACAAGCAATGGATTGGGGACACCCTGGTATTGCAATAACAGACCATGATTGCTGTCAGTCATTTCCTCATGTATTTGGAGAAGTTACTTCATTTAATAAAGGTTTAAAGAAAAAAGCGCAAGCGAAGATAGACGATTTAAAAGCAAGTTTAGAAGAAATAAAAACATCTGGTAATGAAGAAGGAATTGCCGAGATGGAGAAGATGATTGCACAAGCTGAAGAAGATAAAAAGAATATTAAATTCTTTAAAGCTGGTTATGGTACTGAACTTGAAATGTGTGAATCTTTCTTAAATGTTTGTTTTAATCCAAATGATGAATTAATTGAAGGCAATACTTTTGTAATATTCGATACAGAAACAACAGGTTTTAATCCAGGACTTGGCGATTCGATGATTGAAATAGGTGGAGTAAAAATCCATAATGGAGAAGTTGTTGATCGTTTTGATGAACTAATTAATCCAGGACACCATATAGATGAAGCTATTACAAGAGTTACTGATATTTCAGATGATGATGTAAAAGATGCTGATAACGAAGAAAATGTTACAAAGAGATTTAAAGAATGGATAGGAACATTACCATTAGTAGCACATAATGCGCGATTCGATAAGAATATGCTTGATATGGCTTATTACAAGTATGATTTAGGTAAAGTAGAAAATCCAATAATTGATACATTAATGTTATCAAGAGTTATAAATAGAGATTTAAAGAAACATAGTTTGAAAGCTTTAGGTAAATTCTATGGAATTGATACTGGTGAAGCTGATGATGAAGATGATGAAACTGTAAATGAATCTGGAGTAAGTGGAAAGATAATCGAAGCTGAAATAGGGGAAGCATTTAAGAGTATTAAAGTAGATGGTGAAGAAGTCTTAAAGATTGAAAGACAAGAATATTATGATGTTGATATTAGTACAGAAGAAAAAGTTAAGAAATATCGTAATATTTATCACTTAGAAACATTACATAAAGCTTCAAAGACTGAAGAAGTAAATATTGAAGTAGAAGTTAATGATGGAGTTACTTTGATAGACTTTGTAGAAAAAGTAACACTACACCCAGCAGAAAATGATATTGAACTTAAATTTACTGATGATTTTGGAGAGAAATCTTTAACAATTGTTGTTTATGTAGGACAACACCATGGTGCGGATGTCGACTCAGAAAATACAGGTTATATCTTTAATAAGATGTTAAGTCAAATTAAAGGAATTGAAAAGATAAGTGATTTAAATAATTTAAAATTACTTGAAGAGACAAGTTTTCAAAATAATCAAAAATTAATGGATCACATTGGTGAATTAGTAAGTTATAAGAATTATGTTTTCAAACCAGGAGAAGATGATGTTGTAGAAGATAATTTAGGTTATCCGTTTGAGAAATTTGGAAATATGGATTATCGTTGGAAGTTTCCTTGGTGTCATGAAGATAATTTACAAATGTATGAGAATATACCTGGTAAGACTTTTAGTGAACATTTAGCAAATGCTTATGATAATATGAAGCATGTTACATTTATAGCTAAGAATCAAAAAGGTTTTAAGAACTTATTTAGAATAGTAAGTTTTGCTAATACAAACTTTATTCAAAGAAATGCAAGAATTCCTCGTAAGTTGGTTGAAGAAAATAGAGAAGGTATTTTAGTAGGTAGTGCTTGTTTAAATGGCGAAATCTTCTATATGGCTGAAACAAGAAATGAAGAAGATTTAATAGAAGCAATGAAGTTCTATGATTATATTGAAGTACAACCACCAGAGAACTATTCTCATTTACTTAGAGGACATGATATTAATAACGTTGAATATTTACATAGATGTCTTAAGAAGATAATTGATTGTGCTAAGAAAGCTGGTAAGTTGATTGTGGCTACTGGAGATGTTCATAATATAAGTAAAGAAGATAGATTATATAGAGAGATTATTGTTAATCAGAATGTTCCTGGTAAAGGAAGACATCAATTAGCAAGATATCTATCTGGTAGTAATAAACGTAATACTAATCAAGATAATATAGATAGAGTAATTGAGAAGTGTGCATCTCAAGGTATTAATTTAGATGTAGTAGAACAAAAAGTACTTAAGTATATTTATGTACTAACAAAGATTAAGAAGATACCTATAACTGCACTTAATATTTCTTATATATATGCTCCTAATAAGAAGGATGCAGCAGAAGATGCCTTTAAAGGTAAAGATGGAGATGCTGAGAAGTTAAAAGCAGTTTCTTCAGTATTAAGAAAACTTACTGTAGCAGGTGTTGTTCGTGAGAAAGAGGGAGAATATTCTTTAACAGGTAATTACAATGATAGTGAGACTGTTATGCAAGGACATATTCCTAATCAGTTCTTTAGAACAACAAGAGAGATGATGGAAGAGTTTGATTTCTTAGGAGATAAGGAATTAATTAAAGAGATAGTTATTACTAATCCAAATAAGTTACTTGATATGATAGAAGAGATTGAAGTAGTAGATTATCCAGATAAACCATATTCACCTATTATTGAGCATTCACAAGAAACTTGTAGAGATTTAGTATTTGATAAAGCTCATAGTATGTATGGTAATCCGTTACCAAGAAATATAGAAGAACGTATTGCTCAAGAGTTCTATGGTGATAAGATTATGGGACTTGTTGAAGAGAAAGTTAAACTTGAACATCCAGAGATGAGTGATGAAGAAGTTGATGCAATATTACCGGAGAATATTCATGAAGTAATCATGAGTGGTTATGATGGAGTAGTTGGGTTGATGGCTGCTAGATTGAAAAGAGAGGCAGAAGAACCAATTACAGATGAGGAAGCAACTGAGAAAGCGAAAGCTTCATTAGGTGGAATTATCGGTGGTGGATTCGATGTTATTTATTTGATTGCTCAAAAGTTAGTTAAGCATTCAAATGATGATGGATATCTAGTTGGTTCACGTGGTTCCGTAGGTTCATCTTTTGTTGCGAGTATGATGGGTATTACAGAATGTAATGGTTTACCGGCGCATTATTATTGTCCAGGATGTTGTCATTCAGAATTTAATAATGAAGAAGGAAAGCCTTATTCAGAAGAGTATGCGTCAGGTTTTGACTTACCAGAGAAGAAGTGCCCAGAGTGTGGAACTGTAATGATTCACGAAGGTAATGACATGCCATTTGCGACATTCCTAGGATTTAATGCTGATAAGGTACCAGATATTGACCTTAACTTCTCAGGAGATAACCAATCTTCAGCTCATGAATATACAAAAGTATTGTTTGGTACAGATAACGTTTATAGAGCAGGAACAATTGGTACAGTAGCTGATAAGACAGCATTTGGTTATGTACAAGGTTTTTATGAAGAAAGATTACATGATATTTTAAAAATAGAAGCACAAAGTTATGGATTACCAGTAATGGGTAAAGATGATTTAAAGAAAAAAGGTGTTATTAAATCATTTATTAGAACTCCAGAAGTAGAACGTATTAGTGTAGGTTGTACAGGAGTTAAGAGAACAACTGGTCAGCACCCTGGAGGTATTGTTGTTGTTCCAGGTTATAAAGAGATTTGGGATTTTACGCCTTTCCAATATCCAGCAGATGATCCGAATAGTGCATGGAGAACAACTCACTTTGATTACCATGCTATTGATGCCGACTTATTAAAACTAGATATACTAGGACACGATGATCCGACAGTACTAAGAATGTTACAAGATTTATCTGGTATTGATGTTACAAAGATAGATTTAGGTGACCTTGATACAATGAAAATATTTACTGGTCCAGAAGTACTTGGAGTAGATAGATATAAGTTGAGAGGTTTAACTGATAAAGATGGTCGTAAGTATTGTCCGACTGGTACTTTAGGAGTTCCAGAGTTTGGTACATCTTTCTTACTTGGAATGCTTGAAGAAACTAAGCCGACAACATTTGCCGAACTTATTAAGATATCAGGTTTGTCACATGGTACTGATGTTTGGTTAGGTAATGCAAGAGATTTGTGTACACCAAATGAACAAGGTGTTATCGAAGTACCATTTAAAAATGTAATTGGTTGTCGTGATGATATCATGGTTAACTTGATTGCATGGGGAATGAAACCTGCTAAAGCATTTAAGATAATGGAGTTTGTTCGTAAAGGTAAAGCAAGTAAGGATCCAGCTACTTGGGCAGACCATGCGGCGACAATGAAAGAAGCAGGAATACCTGAGTGGTATATTGAGTCTTGTCGTAAGATTAAGTACATGTTCCCGAAAGCGCATGCGACAGCTTATGTTACATCAGCATTTAGAATTGCTTGGTTTAAAGTACATCATCCTATTTGGTATTATTGTGCTTATCTATCAATAAGAAGAGATCAATTTGATATTGCATCAATGATTAAAGGTGAAGATGCAATAAGAGCTAAAATAGATGAGATAGATGCGAAAGGTAATCAAGCTTCTAATAAAGAACTAGATACTAGAGAAACTTTATGTATCTGTTTAGAAATGGTATGTAGAGGATTCTATTTTGCGAATATTGATGTTGATAAGAGTGATGGTAAGAAGTTCGTTATTACAGAAGACCAAAAAGGTTTAATCATTCCATTTAGAGCACTAGATGGATTGGGTGATAACGTTGCTGAGGCGATAGTTAAAGCTCGTGAGGGTGGACCATTTATATCAATGGAAGATTTAAGAAATAGAGGTAAAGTAAATACTAGTGCAATGGAGAAACTTAAAGCATTAGGTTGTTTAGATAATATGTCAGAAAGTAATCAACTAAGTTTATTCTAGTTGGTTACTTTTTTATTGCGTTGGTGTTTTTCTATATGGTAAAATTATTGTAATAATAGAAGAGTAAGCAGTGTGGTTATTCTAAATAGTTATGAGGGTGTGGTGGTTTTATGACTATTAAAAAAACCAATTTAAAATATTTTTTTCTTCCGCTATTAAGTGCTATTTTTATTGTGTCTTTAATTATTATAATTTTATTCACTTTTGGGAATGATAATAATGTTTTTATAGATGCTAAATTGGCTAATAATATTGATGATTTTAATACTTTAAATGTAGTTAATACTTTATCTTTTGAGATGTATACCGATTTAGGAGATTATACGCCTTCTTATACAGATGTTTACAAGGATTCTGATGGATATATTTATGGAATGATTGTGTATTTTCAGAGACTGTAACTAATGAAGAAACTGGTAATTCAGAGACTATAGGTAAATATAATACATATATTGTTAAATGTGATTTTGATGGAGTTGAACTTTGGAAATATAAATTGGAGGATAGAGTTGATGATACCGGATTTAATTTTTTGTTATTTAATGGAAAAATATATGTCGCTGGTAATGAATCTGGGACAATTGTCTTAAATGCTAATGATGGTTCTGTTTATAAGCAAATTCTTTCGCTTAATTCGTTTGATGTAAAAACAATTGGTAATTATTTGTTGTTTTTAACGGAAGATTCTATAAGTGTTTTAGATTCGGAGCTTGAAAGTGTTGCTACTTTTAATGCTAGTTCTTTATCTAGTAATGAGTTTGATGTTTGGTTTGATGACTTTTATTTTGATTCGGAAAATGTGTATATTTTAGCTACAAAACAAGATGTTCAAAATGATATTTATTCACCTATGATTTATACTTTAAGTAAAACTCTTGATTTGATTGATGAACTATCGGTTATTTATGATGAAAATCAAGGTTATTTATCAGAAAATGGAGTTTATTCTTCTTATTGCGATTTTATAAAGTATGGTGATTATTTTTATCAAATTGGTTTTGATGTTCATAGAATTTCTATTGATGGAGAGGACACTTTAATTTATGATGAATATAATTATTTTTTATATGATGGGAATATAGATTCTGCTTCTTCTGCTATTGTGGTTGGTGATAAATATATTTCTTTTGATACTTCTTATTACTATGATTCACAAGGAAATTATTATTCATATACTACAGTCAGTTTGAATATTTCAAAAGAACCTTATACTGAAAACTCGAATAAATATGTTGTTAACTATCCTAAGTTAGACAATTCTTATTACTATGCTGAAAAATGGGCTTGGGGAGAAAATGTAACTTTAACTGCAAATGGTTTGCTTGTCAAATGGTATGATTGGTATACAGATCGTTATTATATTACTGAGTATGAATTCGTTTCAGAAGGTACTTGTGAAATTATAAAAGGTAGTGGATTAAATCTTGGTGATGAAATTCGATGTGGCGCTGAGGAATTTTATGTTATAAGTAATGATGGTAATCAAGTTGAGATGTTAGCAAAATATAATTTAATGGTTGGTAGAACTTTTGATAAAGTAATGTTTGATCAAGGCTATTCTAGTTCTACTGATGCTAGAAATTATTTCATAAGTACCTATACTGGAGAGTATGAGGATTTTGTTTGGATATGGGATGACAATTATGATTATGTTGGGGCAATGCCTTATGTTTGGGTTTATGATGGTATTCAAGGAGAATTAGCGATTGGTGCTCATGGTGATGAAAGAGGTAATCCAGAATTTCCTGAAGTTGCCGTTGTTGCTAATGATTGGGGATTAAGTTACGATACATATGCAGCTGTTGAGAATCTTGATGCTGTTTATTCTGGTGGTTATTATGATTTTGAGTTAGTTGAATACGGTAATACTTTTGATTATTTGAAACATTATAATAATTATTTATCTGAGTTAGGTGTTGTTGTTAATGATATAACTATTCCAGCAGTTAGCGATGTTAACAAATGGATTTATGAAGCTTCTGGTATCAATTTGCCATTGGAAGAATGGTATTATGATTGGGAAAGTGTTGCTCTTAATGATTATTGGGATATTCATATTATTGGAGATATGGTTGATTATATTCCAGAAGGTTACGAATGGATTTATGGAACTACTTATTGGTTAAAAACAGCATCTTCAATTGAAGGTTACTCTGCTAAAACTTACTTTGTTGATACATTAGGACAATTATGTAATGGTGATGCTTGTAGTGGAGTTGTTGGTGCAGGAATAAGGCCATTAGTTACTATTTCATTAAGTAGCATTGAATTTAACGTTACTACTAAAACTGATGGTAATGGAGTAGTTGAAGCTTCTCATAGTACTGCAACGTCTGGAGATTCAATAACATTTACTATTGCACCGAATGAAGGATATGTTCTTAATAGTGTTACTGTTACTGATGAACATGGGAATGATATAGTATATACAGATTATAAATTTACAATGCCAGCGGCGGATGTTGTAATAGAAGCTAAGTTTGATAAGATTGTTTATTTTGAACCATTGATTAGTATTAGTGCATCTTCGGATAAGAATTATTCTGTTGGTAGTGTTTATTCTTATAGTATTTATGTAGAAAATCCGTATGACTTTGAATTAACTGATGTTTTAGTTACTGTGGATACACTCGGCGCTGAATGTTTAGATTCAAATTGTACAAAAATTGATGATTATACGTTTAAGTTTGATACTATTAGAGTTCATAATAGTGATAGACTTAGATTATTATATACAGTATTAGAGATTGGTACTATAGAAATTAATGCTGAGATTTTAGAAGCATATGCAGAATCTCCTTATTTCTTAAACGAAGATAAAGAATATAAAGCAACATCTGTTGCAACAACGAAAGCTGGTTTAGAAATTTGTAATGTACTTTCTGGAACTGGAAATGGTAGTGTAAATCAATATTATTTGGTTGGATATAATGATACAGAAATTGCTTTTTCACAATGGATAGTGTTACAAGATAATGCTTGTACAAAAATTGCTATTCCAACTGATGTTACTTATAGGTTAACTCAAATTGATAAACAAGAATATAATCTAGAAAAAGTTACTGGACATATTACTTCTAATGGAAGTACATTTACAGTTGAACCTAGTACTTATAAGGTTACTTTTTATAATAGTTATGAGAAAAAAGGGTATTTTCATTCTTGGGATAGAAAAGAAAATGATATAGATATTTATTCTCAACCTATATAGGATGGTGAGCAGATGAAAAAGAAAATGAATATTATATTGATTTTATTGTTTGTTATTTGTTTTGTTGGAGTAACATTTGCTTACTATTCCTACTCTGAAACATTTAATAATAATTTTGATGTAGGTAATTTTAATGTTGTTATTGAAGAGGTATTTGAAGAAAATTCTTGTTTAGGTAATTATTGTAATAATGATTTTGTAAGCAAAGAAGTTTATGTAGTGAATAAGGAAAGTACTGATGCAATTGTTAGAGTTTCGTATAACGAATATTTTAATAAACTAAATGAAAACGAGTATTCAGATATATTGAGTCTTACTGAATATTCAGTTATAAAAGAATGGACTTCAACTTTTAAAAGTGATTGGACTTATTATAATGGGTGGTATTATTATAAAAAAGTTTTACCAGCAGGAGAACAAGTTCAAATATTATCAGGTGTTTCTTCTAATGATTGTTGTGGAGTTTATGTTTATAATTTAGATTTTAATATAGAATCTGTACAAGCTAGTGAGGAAGCTATAAAAGATTTATGGAACGAGGCTGTTAATATTGATAATGATGGAGTTGTTTCTTGGTCTTTTGATATAACAGATGGAGATGAATAGATATGAAAAAAGTAATAAAAATTATTTTTTCTGTATTATCATATATTAGTTATTTATTTATTGGAATTTATGTAATTGTATCTATTCCAGCAGTATTTGGATATACTCCATTAATTGTTGTTTCTGGTAGTATGGAACCTAACTATAAAGTTGGAAGTATTTTATATTATAAAGAAGTTTCTATAGGGGAGATAAAAGAAAATGATGTCATAACTTTTGGAACTAAAACTGATTCTAATGTTACTCATAGAGTTTTTGAAGTTACAGAAGATGGTTTTGTGACAAAAGGTGATGCTAATCTTTCTCCAGATGTGGAAATAGTACCTTTTGATAAAGTAAAAGGTAAGGTAATAGATTTAAAAATACCATATGTTGGTTATTATATAAATTATGTTAATAAACATTTATATTTAGGGGGAATTGTTGTATTAATTTTGGTATCTGAATTTTTCATTGAAAATATGGAAAATTTTAAGATAAAAAATAAAACGAAAGGAGTAAATAAAATATGAAAGGAAAGAAACCATTAATAGCTTTAATCGCTTTATTGTTTGTAGGTGTAATTGGAATTACATTTGCATATTTTACAGAAACTGAGACATTTAAAAACGTATTTAAAATTACAGATGGTGGATATGGCACTGATATAACAGAAGAGTTTACAGCTCCTGATAACTGGTTACCTGGACAAACTGTAAGTAAAAAGGTTTATGTAAATAACACAGGTGATA
>CAVAGO010000054.1:0-14313 GCA_963588075.1 bacterium
CATCGAAGATGAATACAACTAAAAAAAGACTTTTTAAAAGTCTTTTTATTTTATAATAATATCATCTTTTTTATTTGCCATATGATAATCCAAATTATATCTAATAAAATTATTTAACAATTTCTTACTACTTTCATCTAAATCATCAAGATTTTTTAGTAAAGCAATAAACACTTTAAACTTAGTAACATCAGACAAATTCTTTACTCCAGATTTTCTAAAGCATTCAAAGACATCTTTTACTACTTTTTCTCTTTGTTCATCATCATGTTGTTCTAACCACATTACAATACTTTTATCAAGATTTTTCGAAATTCTACTTAATGGTTCATCCAAAAATTGATTTTCACTAATCTCCCACGTAAAAACTGAATGGGCAAGAATATCTTTTCTTGTACTTTTTATTGTTCTAATATTTTCTGGATGTCTAAGTAACAAACCAAACAATGAATAATTAGGAACAATGTATTTTAGTTTCTTACTCATTCTCTTAAACTTTCTTGATTCTATTTCATTATACCTAAATCCTGGTCCATCAAAATTATAAACTTCTTTTATTTTTAATCCAACATACCATTTACAAAAAGTTGCTGCTGTCATTGCTAAGTGTCCACCTTTAGAATGCCCTAATACAATTACATTTCTATCCCAAAAACTAACATTCTTATTTATATAAGCAATCGCATCAACATCAGCAGGAACTGGAAATTTATAAAGCATTGCAAAGTCTTCTTCCCATCCTACTAAATTATGATCAGTTCCTTCATAAGCAATAACTTTCTCTTTTGTAGGTAATTTCATTGTCAAAGCCGAAAATTGTTTATCAAAAGTTACATCATAAACATAATTAGAAATTATTATATTTCTATATCTTATTTTATCTTTAATAATTCTTACTAATTTTAAAATATCTTTCTGTACAAAACCATTCTTCGCAAAAACTTTTAAATCACATTTATTTAAAAAGATTTCTAAAGCACTTCCTATAGGCAATTCTTCTATACCATCTTTAAATACAACATTAAAATCAACATAAGTAATAGCTGATAAAACAGCAGCATCTACTTCATTAAATTTATCTTCAAAAAAAGTTAAATCTCCTTTTCCTTTTACATAATCAACTAATGTCATAACATCACCACTATAACAATTATACCAGAAAAAAAGATTAGTTTACCTAATCTTTACTAATTAATAAATATAATTAATTAAATAATATCTAACTATAAATTCATCTCTATATACTGAGAATTTAACATGATATAAATTTCCTATTTCGCCGTTATTAACTTCTTTTTTATAATCGCTTATCAACTTTAAGGCTTCTTCTGGTGATACCCATAGCACTTTACCAAATTCATCTAACTCTTGATTTTGATAATCTATTTTTCCTTTTGCTAAAACTCTTCCAACAAATACATAAGTTTCTTGAACTATCTCATCTTGAGCCATATATTCTTCTACGATACCAATATCTTCAATTATTTCAATTTCACAACCAATTTCCCTTTTTATTTCTTTTAAGAAAGTTTCTTCAGGACTTTCCCCTTCTTTTATTACTCCACCAGGTAATCTAAAATCATTTTCTACTCTTTTATTAAATACAGCAACTGCACCACTTTGATCAACTATAATTCCTCTAACAATTTTTCTTACTTTAGGTGCTTTAATCTCAACATCTTCAAGACCAAAATCTCCATCTTTAAAAGTCTTAATAACTTTCTTCTCCACAACGTACCACTCCTTCTTAGGTTATATACTAATTTTTTATTCGTTATAAATCAAAGACAAATTTTTAATACCCACCATAAATACTATTTATATCACTATCATACCATAAATTAAGCAAAAAAAAGAAATTACTATTATAGTAATTTTTTCTTTTCTTCTAAATATTTAAAAACTAAGTTTGTACTAGTCACTAAATAATCTAATTCATAAGTTTCTCCCATAAACCAGACATAAGTCTTATTATCTTCAAAATCACACCAAATAAGTAACCAAGTATCCATACTATCTTTTAAATATTCTACATATCTATAAAAATTTTCTTCATATTCTTTAGTATATCCATATATTAAACTTCTTCTAACTATTCCATAATCTTTAGTATACTCTTTATAATTAACCATTAAATTATCTTCTATATCTAAAGACATATCATGTGCTAAAAAATACTCTCTCTGTAACCTAGATACATCTAATTTAAAATCTAACTCTCTAAATAGTTTATCATCTTCTTCTGAAAATCTACTACTAGAAAGATAATCTGTATCAGCAAGTACTGACAATGCTATTAATTGTTTCTCTTCCTCACTAAACTCATACACATCTTTAAATAAATCATATATAAGTAAAGCTGTACTTGCATACTCTATTTCCAATGTATCATAAACTTCTCCTGTTATAATATGATGATCTATTGCTCCTATAACATTTTCTTTAGATAAGTCATCTAGATTATTATGATCAACCAAAACAAATAATTTATCATTTACATCATCTACTACAACTGGTTTCTCTGTTAAAAAATCATTTATTAATTTTATATCGCTCTTACAGTATTCATACTGCTCACTAAGAACTGCAAAATGTGCATTCGCACCTAACCCTTTTAATATTCTACTTAAAATATAACTAGATATAATTGAATCTGCATCAGGATTTCTATGTCCTAAAACAAACACTTCTTTCCCTACACAATTCTTTATTATATTATCAAGTATTTCCCTTTTTATTCTTTCTCTAACTTTAACAAGAATACCCCCTATTACATTCTTGCCACTTTTATCTTTGCCTATTCCCCAATAATACTCATCAACGGTTGCTTCAGCTATCATTCTATTTCTAGTTTCAATTAACTTATAAGCAATATCTCTATTTTGTCTAAATTTTTCAAGTATTCCATCAAACATAACTTTATTTTTCATTTCCTTAAAGTTATCTTTTCTTCTTAAACTTCTATCTCTTCCAATATTAGAAGCTTCTTTTGGAGTTTCAGCACTTATAATTCTTTTTTTTATCTCTGGTTCATCAAACTTCTCAGATTGATAATAATGTTCAACAGTTTTATAAAAAACTCCATTCTTAGTAAAACCATGATTAGAATAATTAGCTAAATAACCAAGTTCCCCAAATTCTTTATAAAACTCTATCATATTATCACTCCTTTATACCAGGATATAAGTATTTTACTTTATCATCAACTTTTTTATTAAATCCTTCTATTGTAACAACTTCTTTATATGAAGTTTGTCCCTCTACAGAAGCAGTTTTAAATAAGTCTAATCTTTCTATATTAATTGTATTATCAAATCCACAACCTAGCATCCATACATAACTTTCTTGTTTCATAGTACTACAATGTCTACCATAATTACGTTCATGTGTAGGTGTAAGTGGTTCATTAACAAATTTAGTTAATCCCTTAAAATATCCAATAGCTCTTCCTAAATTACAAATCATTCCTGTATCAATTGTAAATTTAGAATTAAAGAAACAATCTGAAGGATAACCAGCTAATTTTAAAGCATTAACATATACAGTAACTATTGGTAATATATGTTCTTTAATATATTCAGCTTTATCTATCTTACCTTTAGATTCATAATAACTTATTTGTTCAAATACAAAGTTTACTACTTTTTCTACATCTTCCCAAGTACTATTAGTATACTTACTTCTCAAGTTCAAACCACGTTCTTTTTTAAATTGATAAAAAGCATTAAGTAAGAATCTTTCAGTTACTAAATAACCAGATTTCTTTCTAACATCAGTTTCGGGATATATATTAAATCCATAATTACCTTCATCAGTTATTCTCGGCTCAATAGCATAATAATAACCATCTTTATTCATAAATTTATATACATCAACATCTTTTTCATAATATAATTCTTCATTTTGAATAAATTCAACTAATCTTTTTTCATTAGTAATTTCAAATGGTAAATTATATTCACTAAATCTAACAGGTTCTTCACTTATTTCTAAAGCATGTACATATGGATCAGCTATATAAGCTATATTAAGTTTAACATCTTTATCTTTTGATATGAATAAATAATTTCCTGTCGCAATAACTTTTTTACCATCTACTTCAGTTTCTATTACTTTAGAATTAACAGCTAATGGATTATATCTAAGTTCAACACACATTTTTCTTGAACCAGAACCAAACTTATCAAAGTATGGACGATATATTTTTAAGAAGTTAGCTAAATCTTGTTCATATTCTCTTATACAATTTTTACCATTTTGTTCTTCCCATACTCTTCCGTATTGACTAATAGATAATCTAACACCAGCAAGAGCATATAACAATTCAGAAGAAGTAATTCTTTTATGCATCTCATTTAATTCTTTATTATGTCTACTATAACCAACAGTAGATATTCTTGTTCTGGCACCTAATTCTTTATAACACAAATCAACATATTTATCTAAATATAAATATGAACCAACATCATTATTTAAGTATGGAAACAAAACTCCAACTCTATGTTCTTTTCTATCCCAAGCAACTAATAAATCACCATCAGTATAATTAAGTGAAGTTCTTTTAATAGCACTTATAACATTTCTTAAAGAAGCCTCATTCCAATATTCACTTTTACACACAGAAAACTTACTACAAAAGCCACAATTATTAAAACATCCAATTTGTGGTTGTAAATGTCTCATTTTTGAAACAAATTCTTTTGGTAATTCCATAAACTTATAATAAAGTTGTCTTCTAATTTTTAAATCTTCTTCAGTAATAGAAGTTTCATCACTTAATAAATAATTATTCATCAAAATCACCTGCTTTATTTTCGCTTAAGAATTCAATAAATTTATTTACTGCAGTAGTAGTAAAATCTTCTACATAAACAGCACAAACATCAACAGCTGGAAGTTCATCGCCAAAAGTAATTACTTCAAATTCATCTTTATCTTTTTGTATATCAATAACATTTTTTATGAAATATCCAATACCTACACCACGTCTTACCATTTCAATCATCATTTCAGTAGTCCAACTTTCAAATACTGGGTATAATTGAACATTCTTACTTTCAACATATTCATTTAATTTACCACGAATAGATGAAGTAGCACTAGGTAATACTAAAGGATATTGTTTTAAATCTTCTACACATTTAATATCTGCATTAGGAAAACTATCTTTGTTATAAGCAAAACAATTTTGTAATCTTGATAATGTTACTTTCTTAACACTACTCTTAGTAGTTGAGATAGGTAAAGTATCAACTATTAAATCTATCTTTCTAGTTTCTAACATCTCAACCATATCTGCAGTAGACTTACTAATAATCTCAAATTTAATACCAGGATATAACTTTCTAAAATCAGCAATAAATGATGATAAATAGAAAATACCAATATGAGAAGGAGTACCTATTTTAATACATCCTATATTAAGACTATTTAAGTTTCTAATATGTTCTTCCCCTGATTTCATAATATTAAAAGCTGTAGATACAAATGAGTAAAGTTCTTTAGCTTCCATAGTAGGTTCTATACCTTTAGAATTTCTATAGAATAAAGTATAACCAAGTTGATTTTCTAATTCTTTTAAACTATAACTAATTGCTGGTTGTGAAACATAAAGCAAATTAGCAGTTTTCGAAATACTTCTTTGTTCATATAAATATAAGAATATTTTATATAAGTTATAATCTGTGTTATTCATGAATCTCACCTCATGGGGTGTATTATATTGTTTTTTTATTAATTAGTCAAATATTATAAGCATTTTTTATAACATTTTTACGAAAATTTTTTTTATTAAAAATTTTGAAACAAAAATGTCTAAACTATCTACTAATTTAAACTTTTCTCTTTCTAAAATTATTCCAAAAAAAAGTTTTAATTAATCTAAATTAATTAAAACCAAATATCACTCTTTTTACAACTTATCATCATATGATAAGTTGTAACAGATACATTTGAAACACTCATATCTTTCTTGGTTTCTAATAACTTTCTTGGGGAGGTAATTAGAAATGGATGTGATAATTATGAGTCAAAAAGATAAAAATTTCTTTACAGTTATTTTTATACTTCTAGCTATAATACTAATTTTGTTATTCAAATAATAGCAAAGGCTTAAGCTAACAGCTTAAGCAAACACCAAGAAAGTCATTTGATTGTGGATTCAAATGTATCATTTTTTTATGATTACTTTCTACAAATTAATTATAACATAAAAAACTATAGTTTCCTATAGTTTCTTTTTATCCATTCCATAATGAGACTAACTACATAATTAACTTGATTATCAGTTAACTCTACACCCTTAGGTATCTTATGCCATTTTTCCAAACAACCTCTACAACAAGTCCCTGTTGCATGTTGTGCTATAAATACTGGATGATTCTTCATCGGCGTTTGTGCTCCATCATTATCTGGATAAGCCGGTGCAAGCTTTTTTCTTATAAAATCATAAGCATGCTCCTTAACCTTCTCCATCCCATGTTTATCTATATATTCTCTTTCTCTTTTTCTTAAAGAAAAACTACTTCTAAACTTACTCTTAGATAAACTATCTAACTTAGCGTTAATAATCCTTCTAGCAGAATCATTCATCTCTACTACCTAAATCTTCTGAAAATCTAAGTAAATAACCATCTGGATCCTGTACTAAGAATTCTTTATTTCCCAAATACTTATCATCCTGACGATACCAATTTTCTTCCATCTCAATCATAATCTTATAACCGCTTTCAACTAACGCATCATAAACACTTTGAACATCTTCAACTTCTAATTGAAAATTAATACCTCTTCCAAATGGATGTTCTAACTTACCAGTCTCCCAATTATTAATTTCTTTTAATTCACAAAACATAAATTGTATTTCACCCAAAGACATAAATACAAATTTACTTTCTTTTCTTTCATACTCAATCTTAAATCCACAAGTCTTATAAAACTTAATTGTATTTTCTAAATTAGTAACATCTAACTCTGGAATATTCTTATTAAAATACATCTTACAACTCTTTCTTCCATAAACCATGTAAATTACAATAAGCGTAAACTACCATACCTTCTTCATAATCAAAAACTGCTTCTGGTACTTCCCCTGGTTTAAAATTATATTTTAATACTGAGTCATCATAAACAGCAGCTACCCATTCAATATAATGTTCATCTGTCATAGGATGATCCTCTTCTCCAACACTAACATAAACTACATCATCTTCTATATCTGTATACGGAACATGTTTTTCTACAGAAGCATCAACACTATTAGCAACTACTTCTTCCATAGCTTCACCACAACAAGTTAATACTCCTCCTTTATCTTCTAATAATTCAACTATATTTCCACATTTCTTACATTTAAATACTTTCATATCTTTCTTCCCTTCTTCTAATATTTTATCACAAACAAAAAGACACAATTACTTTTTTGTATCTTTTTTACTATTATTCTTCTCTATTTTCATCGGATTAACATGTATTACAGTTAAATATATTTCAGGAACCTTCTCACCAATTTCTTTTTCCAAATGATTAGCAATTTCATGACTATCAAATGTACTTAAATTACCATCTACAAATATTGAAAAACTAACCTGATATCTATAGCCTACTGGTGTCGCATTAAAATGTTGTATCTTATAAACTTCATCATGTTCATCGATAATTCTAAGAACCTTTTCTTTCGTTTCTTGACTAATCGATTTATCCATTAAAACATCATAACTTTCTTGAAATATCTTAAAACCAGTATAAACAATCCATAAGGATATCCCAATACCAACAATTCCATCTAACAAATAAAAACCATATAATGAAGCAATAGCAGCTATTAAGTTACAACTAGTAATAACAACATCATTTCGATGATCCTTACTATTAGCTTCTACTAACAAATTATTATATTTCTTTCCAATACTGTGTGTATACAAATACAAAAATAACTTAGTAGCTATCGTAACAATACATACAACAACTAACCATATCGTAAAATGATATTTACTAGGATTAATTATTGCTTTAACAGAATCAACTAATAAACTTATTCCTAATACCATCATAGTTATACTAATTAACATTGAATAAATATATTCTGCTTTACCATGTCCTAAATTATGATCATCATCTGCTTCCTTAGAAGCTACTCTATTTCCTACATAAGTCATAACAGAATTTAATATATCAGATGCACTATTTAAAGCATCCGCTATCATTGCTTGACTCTTCGAAATTAATCCAACAATTATTTTTATTACAAATAAAAATATATTACCAATCATTCCTAATATACTTGCTCTATTTGCTGCTTTAAATCTATCCATCTTTTCCACTCTCCATTAGGAACAACATTATATCACTAACCTAGTAGAACATCAAGAATCATCATTATAATAAATCCAATTAAAAATCCAATAACATTAAGTTTACTTTTATCGCAAGATTCTGGTATTAATTCAACAACAATTACATACAACATCGCTCCCGCTGCAATCGCTAACATATAAGGCATTATTGCTACTACAAAATTAGTAAACATCAATGTAACAATAGTTCCCAATAACTCAAAAACAGCTGAAATAACTCCGTATAAAAATGCTCTATTTTTACTAAATCCTTTTTTTAATAAAGGAAAAGATACAACACTACCTTCTGGAAAATTTTGTGTAGCAATTCCAATCGCTAACGCATAACAAGTAGCTAATCCTATCCCACCTGCTAAATAAGAAGCAAAAGCAACACCTACTGCCATACCTTCCGGAATATTATGTAATGTCACAGCTACCATTAAATTACTCATTTGATTATTTTGAATCTTTTTTCGTTCCATCACATAATCCATTAAATAAAAAATACCAACACCCAAAGTTAAACCTACAATAACCGGAACAATATTACTTTGCTCTAATGCCGGTATTAATAAAGACCAAATTAAAGCCGCCATCATAACTCCTGCAGCAAATCCATATATAATAATTTCTATCTTTCTATTAAGTTCCTTCTTCATTATATATACTAACATTGCTCCAAGAATCGTCCCAATAAATGGAATCATAATACCAATAAAAATACTCATACACATACTCCTCACACTAATGTATTCTATGTCTCAGTATTTCTTTTGGTAACAAAAAAAGTAGTTTATTCAACTACTACATTGTTTTTATCATCAAACTCAATATTTATAACTTTTCTACTTGCTAAAAAATCACACATATGAACAAATTTTTCTTCTGGTGTCTTTGGCAATGGTAATATAACATCACTATAATCACTAGTATTAAATCTACCCATATGACTTGCAATAGCAGAACATACAAATTCTAAATCTTCCTTAGTTAATTTAAGTTCATCTTTATATTTTCTAATAAATTCTCCAGCTACTAAAGGATGATCAAATAAAGTATATTTACTTTCTTCTTCACCTTTCTTAACACTATCATGTAACACTAATGCCATAATAATTAAATCTTTAGTTCTTTGTGGAAACTTATATATTCCATATAACTCATAAGCCATTCTAACAGCTGCTTTAGTATGTCTAACTAAACCACCTTCACCTTGTGCATACTTAGGATGATACTTCCCTGTTGATGCCGCAGGTATTGTAAAGAAATAATCAGGTATCTTTTCAATCATTGTTCTCAAAGAATCTCTAATATCTTCATTTTCTATATATACAAGTTCATTTTCAAAAACTTCAACTTTATTAATCATTTTTACCACCTGACTAATTATATCATACTTTTACCATTATCTGGTTGTCTTTTATATGATAAAGTCATCTCTTCTGGCTCAAATCCTTGCTCTCTAAATTGTTCAATACCTTGTGCTACTTGTTCTAAAACGTCTTGAGTTAATTGATATTTACCAATATCTTCTGGTGGTACAATAAATCCATCTGTATAATGTTCTTTATCAAAGTATCTAAATTTATCTATATTCTTTATATAATACTCAGTAGCTAAACATTCCATTACTTCTCTACCAATTATACCTAAATATAATTCATTATATAAGTAATAACCTAACTCACCTAAAAGCACTAATATAGTAATAATAATTTTCATTATTAAATGGATATCAACATTATATAAAAAGTATAAACCTACTACTCCACCTATTATCGCAGCATATCTTTTTACAAAAGTAAAAAAGCTATCTTTACCTAAATCATCCATATATGGTCCAATATTTTCTTTAGCATTTTCTACCATTTTATTACGATAAAAACCTAAATTATGACCAGAATAAGGTTCAGTAGTTGAATTACCATCTGCTCTAGTAACTTTTATTTCTTTATCATCATGTTCAATTTGTGTAATAAAGTATTCTTTATTTTTTTCATCTAATGTCATATCTATCATATATATCACCTATAAAGCCATTCTTTTATTTAATGTTTGTTCAGTTTCAGATCTTTCTTCATTTTTTCTTTCGTCAGTTAATATTTCTGAAAGGAATTCTAAATGACCTAAACCACATATACGTTCAATACCAGCTAATGTAACTAAGTACCATTCTTCATCTTTTCCCGATTTTGGATCAGTAATTGTAATTTTAAAGTCATCTTTCATTTGTAAGAATTTATCTGCTGTATTAACAACTTCTATCCCAGCTCTTCCATAATCAATAATATGACTAGCTTCTACTTGATATAAGAAAGTATATAAAGCTAAAATTCCTACTATAATTCCTTGAACAATTTCTGGTATCGGCATATTTACTGTTACAACAACACCTAGTATAGCTATTAAAGCTTCAACTAACTTCTTTGCTTGTACTTTACTTTGAATACGTAAATTATTTTTTACATATGCTTCTCTATATTTTAAGAATTGTTCTTCCATTAAATATAATGTTTGATTAAAATTATGAATTGAAAAATCTTGTTCTTCTAATCTTCCACTTGCATACTTAACAATAAATTTATTAGTATTTTCTTTTAAAAATAATTGTGTAATAAATCCATCTCTATCTTTATCATTTAATGTTAAATCAATCATATATTAATACCACCCTTAGTATTTAGTAATCTTAAACTCATTTCATCTGCTTGATGTTGTTTTTCTTCCCTAGTTAAACTTTGTAAATAGTTATTAAAATCTTTTTCTGTTTCAAAACTATCTATATTAGCTAAATTAACTAAGTACCAATCCTCACTATTTCCATTATTCGGATTAACTACTTCTACTTTAAATTGTTCTTTATTTTCAAAATATAACTTCATTAAAGCAATTTTCTTTTTAGCTTCTTTATATAATTTTCTTGATTTAATATGAGGAATCAATCTAGGTAACAACATATATAATGCATAACCTAATAACCAACCTCTAGTAAAGTTTAAACCTTCATCAAAGATAACTTTTACGTAAGCAATATCTGCTGCAATCATTACTCCTAGTAAGAAACTTCTCATTCCACCATTAGGATAAATTTTCTCTAAATAATCTTTACCATATTTTTCAAATTGTTCTTCCATTCTATATAGTTCTACTTGAAAATTATGAATACTAAATGGATAAGTTTCTTCTCTTCCACTAGCAAATTTAACAGTATAAGTACTATCATCATTCATAACAGCATCAACTATATAAGTATCTTTATCTTCTTGATTTAATGTTAAGTCAAACACTTAAAACACCCCTTTAATTCGTAGGATTTATTTTACATTTCTTAAAGAAAAAAAGCAAGTATTACTACTTACTAATTTGCCATTCCAAAACTTTTTCCATATTTCAGACCATTCTTTTTACTTAAGTTTTCTTCAACTAACTTTCTAAATACTTGATCTAACTCAGATATTTGAACAGGTATTCTTCTCATAATCTCTTCTGTATTACCTTCTACATAATCAGAAACTTTCTCTCTATTATACCAAGTTCTCTTATAAAGATTATCAGGATCTGCTCCTGTGCTTGGTTCTACTTTCGTATTAACTCTTCCATAAGTATCACAAGTTACTGTAAAAGTTAAAACTCCATCATTAAAGCTTTGTTCTAAACTTAATCTTCCTTTACTTTTTTCATATGGAAATAAAGTAACATATTCTTCAAGTACTGCAAAAGTATGATATATCTCACTCAAATACTTAGTAACAAAATCTCTATCTTTTAAACTGAAATCAGCAAAATATAATTCATCACTACCTCTATCTTTAATTATAACAAGATGAGAATCCATCGCTGCACTTTGTGTTTTAAAAGCTATTGATATTTCATTTCTATTTTCAGACATATCTGTATAAGCACTTCTACATTCATTATCTAAAGCATTTCTTCTAAGAATACCCATTCTTTGTAGAATATTTCTATCTCCATTTATCTTATCTCTCAAACCATGTCCAAGTCTTACATCATAAAAAGGTTGCATTTCTTCTTTTAAGATATTAACTAAATCCCAAAGACTTATTATATTCTCAGTTTGTTCTACTTCTTCTCCACTATACTTAGTATTTATTTTATTCATTAATTCAGTATATTTATCCATAATTTCCAACCATTCTCCCTTGAGTATCTATTCTATAATTTACTAATTAAAAAAGCAAGAAATTTCTTTCTTACTTATCAGCTTTTAATACAGCTAAGAATGCTTCTTGTGGTACTTCAACTCTACCAACCATCTTCATTCTCTTTTTACCTTCTTTTTGTTTTTCTAATAATTTCTTTTTACGTGAAATATCCCCACCATAACATTTAGCTAATACATTCTTTCTTAAAGCTGCAATATTCTCTCTTGCTATAACTTTACTTCCTATACTAGCTTGTAAAGGTACTTGAAACATTTGTCTTGGTATTATAGTTCTTAAATTCTCAACAATCTTCTTACCTCTATCATAAGCAAAGTCTTTATGTACTATAACACTTAATGCATCAACAGTATCTCCATTAATTAAAATATCCATCTTAACCAAATCAGATACTTTATAACCGCATAATTCATAATCAAATGATGCATATCCCTTAGTCATACTCTTTAATCTATCAAAGAAATCATAAACTATTTCTGCAAGTGGTATTTCATAATGAATATTAACTCTTGTCGGATCAATATATTCCATTCCTACGTAGTTACCTCTCTTATCTTGGCATAACTCCATAATTGGACCTATATATTCACTAGGTACAAAGATATTTGTTCTAACATAAGGTTCTTTAATATTATTAATTCTTCCTCTATCAGGTAACTTAGAAGGACAATCTACTTCCATTATCTCTCCATTAGTAAGTTCAACTTCATATATAACAGATGGACTAGTAGCAATAACATCTAAATCAAATTCTCTTTCTAATCTAGTCATTATTATATCCATATGTAATAATCCTAAGAATCCAGTTCTAAAACCAAAACCTAATGCTTCAGATGTCTCTGGTTCAAAAGTCAAACTTGCATCATTAAGTTGTAACTTTTCTAAAGCTTCTCTTAGTGCTGGAAACTTATTTGGTTCTACAGGGAATATACCACTATATACCATTGGTTTCATAGGTTGATATCCAGGTAATTGTTCTTTCGCTTCACTTCTTAAAACAGTTAAAGTATCACCTACACGAACACTCTTAATATCTTTAATTGAACCACTTATCCATCCAACTTCTCCAGATACTAATTCATTCTTTATTTCTTCTTTAGGATGATTAACACCTAAATCAACAATACCATAACTATCTTGAGTAGCTAACATCTTCATAGTATCTTTACTAGTTATCTTACCATCAAATACTCTTACTAAAGCAATAACTCCTCGATAAGCATCAAAATGACTATCAAATACTAATGCTCTAGTTGGAGCATCATTATTAATCTTTGGTGCAGGAACTCTTTCTATTATAGCTTGTATCAATTCTTCAACACCTTGACCAGTCTTACCACTACATAGTAATACTTCATCTTCATTAAATCCTAATACATCTTTTAATTCTTTTAATACTTTAGGAATATCTGCATTAGGTAAATCAATTTTATTTATAACAGGTATTATTACTAAGTCACTACTCATAGCTAAATAAAGATTCGCTAAAGTTTGTGCTTCTATTCCTTGTGCCGCATCAACTACTAAAATAGCTCCTTCACATGCTGCTAAACTTCTTGATACTTCATAACTAAAGTCTACATGACCAGGAGTATCTATTAAATGTAATGTATAATCTTCATTTTTATAATTATAGTTTAATTGTACAGCATTTAACTTAATAGTAATTCCTCTTTCTCTTTCCAAATCCATACTATCAAGCATTTGTGATTTCATATCATGTTTATCTACTCCACCAGTAATTTCTAATATTCTATCTGCTAAAGTACTTTTACCATGATCAATATGTGCTATTA
>CAVAGO010000055.1:0-14169 GCA_963588075.1 bacterium
GTATCTATAATATCATAAAAATTCATTATTGACAAAACTTAGAATGTCATAAAAAAATAAAACTGATTAATTAATCAGTTTTATTTTGATATTAAAGTTAAATTTGCTGTATATGTCTTACCATTTCTCAAATATGTAACACTTACAACATCTCCAGAATTATATTTATAAAGTTCATATCTTAATGATGCAACACTAGTAATCTTAGTATTACCCATTTTAGTTATTACATCTCCTACTTTAATTCCCGCTTTATCTGCTGGAGCTCCAGATTCTACTGAACCAATTAGCACGCCTTCAGTCGGTGAAATTCCAAATTGTCTTGCATAAGCTTCAACAGAAGCATCTACCATTGAAACACCTAAATAAGGTCTACTCATATCTTCACCATTAATTATTCTATCTGCATAAGTAGTAGCATCTTCAATTGGAATTGCAAACCCCATTCCTTCTACTCCTGAAGTAATTAATTTCATATTAGTAATTCCAATAACTTCACCATTACTATTACACAAAGGTCCACCAGAATTACCACTATTTATTGCAGCATCAGTTTGTAATACTTGCATTATCCAATCGGTAGTATTACTATTAGTAACGCTTACTTCTACTTCTCTATCTTTACCAGACAACACACCTCTTGTAACACTCCAAGAATAAATTGTTGAATCAAGCGGCGCTCCTATAGCAAATACAGTATCCCCAACACGCATATCCACACTACTGCCAATTTCAGAAACTTGAATGCTCTTAGTAGTTTCATAAGATAACACAGCTATATCTGAATACTTATCTCCACCTTCAACAGAAACAGTAGCTTCAGTACCATCAGTAAATACAACATTAACTTTATCACTATTTTCAATTACGTGATAATTAGTTAACAAGTAATATCTATTTCCACTTTTTTTATAAACAAAACCTGTACCAGTTGAATATAATTGATTTCTAGAATAAGTTTTAACTACAACAACTGAATCATAGATTTTCTCTACCGCATCAGCAATACCATAATCAGTAACAGTAACTTCTCGCTCTGTTTTTGTAACATTAGCTGTTGGACTACTAATTAAATCTGGATAAAACTTAATAATTAAAGCAAGTCCCCCAGCTCCAACTAATAGCGATAACACAATAGTTACAACAAATACTGCTACTAATTTTATTGAACCTCTATTATTCATCGAACTTTTATTACTAGCTGACGGCTTTATTTGAATAAAACCTGTTTGTTGTACTGGTTCAATCTGTGTAGACTGTTGCGATTGATAATCATATTGATTATTATAATCCATACTAATCTAACCTCGCAATCTCTCTAAAATTACTTGGCATCCCCATTCTATCAAGAATCTTATCTAATTCAATTGTATCAATCTTACCATCAAGTATATCTAACTCATAAGATAATTCGTTTATTAATAAAGTAAAATCATCTTTACTTAATAACTGTTTCAATATAATTACTAAAGCAAATAAATCATCTTTACCATAAATATAATCTCCATCAGTTTTAGGAATATTTAAATAAGCATGATACTTAGTATCTTCAATACAACGTTGAGTTCTATGATCATACATTATATCTTCATGAGCACAAAGATTTCTAAAATTCGCCAATATTGGTAAATAAACTAATAACGATTCAACAGATATTCCATATAATTCTGCTATTTCTTTTTGATCTTCTCTTTTCATAATAGTAAACAATTCTGAAATAAGTCCAAAAGATAAAACTTTAACAACTACCCAAAAAGGAACATAACCATAATTAGTCATATAATGCATTGTCGCAGAGTGTTGCCCACCATTTACTCTTATTTGTCTCTTTATCTTTTTTAACAAATCATTAACTTGTCTTGATTTATCACTAGAACGATCAAAGTTTGAAGGATTCAAATAATCTTTTTCTTTAATACCATATTTTCTAGATAATTGATAAGAAAAAATACTCTTTGCGTTATTTTCAACAATCAATATATTCTTAAAGAAAATATTTCTTATTTGTCTATCAAAATTAAATAGTGCATATAATTCCTTAAAATCAGTACCTGGTATAAACATTCTATCCTTAGGTGATTTTAAAAATAAATGTCTATAACCACTTATAAAGAAATAATTTTCACGTAAAAGAATACTTTTAGCATAATCAATATCATCTATTTTTAAGCCTTTACTCTTAAGTATTTCAATTTGTTCATCTATAGTTTTAAATGTCTTTATCACTTAGCATCACCCTATTATCTACAATATTATAACATAGAAAAAAACTTATTTAAACGATATATTTAAGTACTTAACATTATGTTATAATAGCAATAAGTAGGTGATAAAATGCCATCATTAATAACACATCATATGTTTTCTAAAGAAGTATTAAAACATTTAAAAGAAGATGAACTAAGTAGATTTTCTGACGAACTAACCATCTATCACACCTTTGCTCAAAGCCATGATTATCTATTTTATTATACATTTAATCCTAAACATGCTAAAAGAATCAAAAACTTAGGCCACTATGCCCATCGTCATAAAACTCAAGACTATATAGTTAACATTATCAAAGAGATAAAAGAAAACAACTTAGAAAATAATCAACAAGCAATCGCTTATCTCTATGGAAGTATTACTCACTACATACTAGATACAACATGTCATCCATATATATTCTATAAAACAGGCGTTTATCGACCTAACGAAAAAGATACAAAAAAATACCATGGTGAACACAATCGTATCGAAAAAGACCTCGATGCCATATACTATGAAAAATATACAAATAAAAAATATAATACATGTAATGTTTCAAAAGAAATTATTAAAAATCCTACATTTACTCCAGAATTACTAACTACAATAAATAATGTATATAAAGAAACATATAATCAAGATAATATTGGTTACTATTTCTATCGTGGTATCAAACATGCCAAAATAGCTTATACCCTATTTATCAATGATCGTCTAGGTATTAAGAAATTCTTATATAAACTATTAGACACTATTACTTTCAAACATTTTGGTTACATAGCAGCTTATAGTACTTATATTAAACATCCTAACTTAAATTATCTAAATAGTGATAATAAAGAATGGAATCACCCAAGTATACCAGAACAAAAATATACCTATTCATTTGAAGACTTATACAATCAAAGTATCAAAAAAACACTAACTATAATAAGAGAAATAAATAAAGTTTTATACGAAGACAAAACTCTAGAAGAAACTCTTAAATACATACCAGACTTAGACTACGCAACAGGTATGCTTATTAAAGAAAAGAAAGTAATGAGACATTTTGAATACTAAAAAAATCTAGCTAACCACTAGATTCTTTTTATTTGCACTTACCACACTTACTACAACCATTACAAATTATTCTACTACCACAAGTATTACATTTACCATTGAAATATGGCTTATATAATTCATCCTCACTAATTAAGTTATAAAACTCATCATATAATTTATAATCTATTTTCTTCCCTTTATAATTTAAACCTGATTTAAATGCCATCACACTTTGTACATCTTTACTAGGTATATTATAAGTCTTGCCTTCCTTTACAAAAACACTACCTGTTTCAATAAACGAAAACGTAATATCTCTTGCCTTACAAGAATCATGTAAAGATTTCACCCATTCATAATGACAAGGTCTAGCTCCATCATAGTTTTCTCCACCTACTATAACTTGTTCAATTAATCCAGTATCAAGATATTTATCTATCTTAACCTCCCCAATAAATGGTGCACACATAATTCCTTTATGTTTAAAAGGTAAACTTAGTAAAATAGGAATTCTTTCATCTGCTCTTTTCTGATTTTCACAAGTTACGTTAAAAAAGACATTTTCATAACCATCTTCCCAGTCACTTGGTAACAACTCCAAGACTCTTTCTGGTCTCTTAGTTAAAATAAAGAATACTACATCTTTTCTTTGTCTTATTATATCCCATGCTTCCATTCGCCATTCATCAGCTTCTTCAATAAAGAAATCACTAGTCATACAAATTCTTATCTGCTCACCAGATTTAACTTTATATTCACCATCTCTATTTCTTTGCAAAGGATAATTAAAATTATTAGTACGATATACTTTATCACTTGGAATCTTATTATCATGCTTACTATCTAAGTAAAACATATAACAATGTTGACACCCCTCACTCTTTTTTCTACAACCATGCCAAGGATTCCATATATCATGCATTATCTTCACCCATTAATAATTCGCTATATATTTTATAATCTTCTTCTGTATATACATTAAATATTATCTTATCTATTTCATTTTCATGCTTATCTAAAAACTCTTTAACTGCACTAACAGCAATATTAGCAGCTTCTTCTTTCGGATATTTATTAGTACCTGTTCCTAAACAAGGTAATACGATAGTCTTCGCCATATTATTTCTTGCACATTCCAGTACATTCAAATAACACATCTTTAATTCAACTTTATTTTCTTCGCTTAATTCATCTTCAACACAAGGAACAACTACATGAATAATAAAGTCACTTGGTAAATTATAAGCCCTCGTAACAAGTACTTCTGTATTATTTAATTCTTCTCCTTGCATTATATCCCTACACTTCATACGAAGTCTCATCCCACTACGAGTAAATATTGCATTATCTAAAGTTCCCTTAATACCTTCTCTACATCCTAACATATCCTTTGTGGTTGAATTAACTAATACATCAGCATATATAGTCGTAATATCTCCTTGCCATAAAGCTATCTTTGTACAATGCTTAATATCACTATCTAAAGTATCACTAATAGTTTTTAACTTTTCTCCATCAGTTAACTTCCTATTAATCAAATCTAGTCTTAAAAACTTATCTTCATTAACCAATATATCACTAGGAATATCTTCTACATCTAACTTTGCTACTAGTTCTTCCCACAAACTAATCTTATCCTTCAAAGAACTAGGTATTTCAATCTCTTTATCCTTAACTAAATATTCAAGTATCTTATCTAAATATATCTTTTTATCCATTTATATCACCACAAGTATTATAACATATACCTAGTAATAATTTATTAAAGCCCTAACAATCGCACCAACAATTTTATCTTGATAATCATCACTAATTAACAAACTTCTCTCCGAACTATTAGAAATAAATCCCGTCTCAATCAAAACACCAGGTATAGTCAATTGCTTATACATATAAATAGAATTACTTATCTTTTTCACATCCATCGGTGAATTTAAACTTTTTTTAAACTCTGTTTGAATCACATTAGCTAACTCTTCATTGTCTCCAGTATAAAAAGTCTGTGCTCCATAATACTTACCATTATCTAAGTAATTTACATGAATACTCAAATAAAGATCAGCTTCACTACTATTAATCAACTTTATTCTATTATCAAAATCACTTTTCTTCCTTCTGTTAGTATTTGGACTACTTAAATCAAAGTCTCCATCTCTCGTTAAAATTACATCAACACCTTGTTTATTTAATTCATCTCTTAACTTTAAAACAATAGCTAAATTAATATCTTTTTCATATATACCATTTACTGAAGTTCCCCCATCTTTACCGCCATGTCCCGCATCTAAAACAATTACTTTCCCCTTTAAAACATCTTCTTTTTTACTAGAATAAACCACTGTACTTGTTAATAACATTAAAGTTATACACATCATAAAAAATATTTTCTTCATACTAAATTTTATTCATTAAAAAAAGAGATATACAATCTCTTATAATAAAACATTACATACTACAACAATTAAAGCTACTAAAGCCACCAAGACAATTCCCATAATAATTAAGAAATTAATATATCCTCTATTATTTAAATCATTAGGTCTTTCTAAAACTAATTTCTTACCATTATTTAATCCCATCGCATTTCTTCTAGCTAAATTCTCTTGTTTTAATTGTTGATACATCGCTGCTTCTTCTGAAGTCATTTCAAAGCTATCTATTGAATCCGATCCTTTAACATTAACTTGTTCTACTGAACTCATATTTTGTACTGCTTTTGCAAAAGACGCATCTATTTGACCTTTTATAGCAGCAAAATCACCATTCATCGATGTAAAAGCTGCTATAGCATTATCTCTAACATTATTAAAATTCATATTAGGAAACTTGACTGTTAAATCATTAACTAACTTATTAATATATTCAACTATTTCTCTATTTCTTACTTCATTATCCATTAAGCAATCAACTCCTTAGTCCCACTTACATCAATTTGTGTCTCTATTGGAATAACTATTTTATTATTTACATAATAACTAAATAACTCGTTAATTAATCCCTCTAACCATTCACGAGTTCTCTCATCAAACAAGTCTCTTCCAACCATTCTTTCTACTCTCTCCAAGATACGTTCATATTTCAATCTAACGTCACCCGAATTTTTCAACATTTCTTCACCAAATATCTCACCTAAATACTTAGCAGCTTTATCATAAACCTCAATATAACTAGTTTTATATGTCAGTAACTTAGGATACATTGAAACAGCAACACTTACATCATCTATTGTATCTCCCGAAGCACTAATATACTGTTTCAAATATTTTTCTACATCTTCAAAAGAAAACTTTGTAACACCCTTACTTTTCAGTTCACCAATAAATCTTGATTCTAATATATATCCTTTTACTAAAATTCTTGTCTTTTCTAAATCTTCATTTAGAAAAAATGTATAATCAGATAACTTTTCTAACTTATGCCCATCATCTATTATTTCAGTTATCATCCCATTTAACTTATTTTTATCATTCATATAATAAAGCAACGCTTGATAAATAGTTAATCTAGTTGTTCTTCTTTCTTCATCTAAACTAGGATTAGAATTTACTTCTTGTATTGCATAATATAATTCATTAATATCCATAATTACTCCTTCCTAATACCACATATCTGTTAAATTACCATCACCATTATAAACACTATCCATTAATACTACATACTTAAATGTATTTTTTACTTTCTTCTTTGAATAGGTTTTTACAACAACACCTTTATAATTATTCAACGACTCTGCTATGTAGTAATTATCTTCATCTTGACCTATCAATATTGCTATATGTCCCCAAAAGTTAAATAAGTCTCCTACTTTAATTTTTCCTGAATTAACTAACTCATTAGTTAATAATTTAAATTCTCCCAAATCTGTTAACTGTCCTTCTGATGGGGATTCACCTGCACCTCTATCTCCTACATCAAATCCTCCATTAAATAATGCCCAAGTAACAAAACCAGAACAATCTAATCCATTCGGATACTTAACACCAGGTACAAAGTTAGGTGGATCATCTTCATAACTCATCAACTTACAGCCCCACATAGCAGGTCCAAATAATGAAGCTTCAATACTTTCATATTTTAATTCATCTAAATATAAACCTTTATGATAATAACGTCCTTCACCATCTACATAATGTCTACCTGTATTATTTAATCTTCCGCTCTCCCAATAATAAGAGATTCTATAAGGGAATTCTAAAGTTAAGAATCTTGCCGCTTCAACTGCTGCAGCTCTTGTTCCATAACCAACTTCTTCTATTCTAAATGCCAATATCTCATCTAATAACATTGCTTCTTCATGAGTATAAACAGCACAACTTAAAAACTCTTTATCATTATTAAAAGTCTTTGGTCTTGAAACTATAACATCAGTCACAACCACATCTGTATTAGCTACTACTTTATTATTAACAACAGCTTGTATCTTAGTATTTCCAACCTTTTTAGAAGTATAACTTTCTTCATTAATCTGTACAACATCACCTAATGTCACCCAATTAACAACAGGTTCACCTACAACAACCATACTATTGTATAAATTGTGTTCTTCTTCTAAAGGAACATATTGCTTTTCAGCAACATCAATATATACAACATAATCATCTACTAATAACTTATCACTAACTACATCATTGGAGTTCTTAAAATAAACATATTGCTCACTCAAAGGAACAGTAACATAACACTTATCATTTACTATTTGTTGAAATTCTAGTTCTTCACTATTTTCATTATCTCCACTAATAGCACAATAACTTTGTGTAGAACTAGGAACTATTGCAATATCCACTGTATCAGTTCCAACATTATAATTAACGATTTCAATATCAGAAACACTAACTACATTATCTTTCGCAATCATAATTTTATTTCTTAATCCAAAAAACAAAACTACAATTACTAATAAAATTATACCTACTAAGAATATAATTAATACTACATTATTCTTTGTCTTTATTACATAAGTATCAGAAATATCATTAACAATAATTTCATCCCTTATAAATGTATTATCTAATAATGAAGAATCTTTTAATCTAGGCAATTCTATACATATTTTATCTTTATCCTTCATAAAACCACACTCTATTATAAATAAATAATACCATAAAAAAAGAATAACTTATAGCTATTCTTTTACTAATTCAGTACTTACATAATAATAATTTTGTCTATCTAATGTTTTAAATGTATGTTTAAAAGTTAAATTGTCTGCACTCTTTAACTCATAGTAATAATCTGTACTATCAGAAGAATGTAAGTAATAGTTATCATATTGATCATTAGGATTATTTACATTACTACGTTTATCATTTAAATAACCTTTTTCATATATAACAATAGTACCATCTTCATCTTTAGTTACTTTTACTATACTAAATACACTTTCTAATTCACCAGTTACATCTGAAGTCTTCTCAACATTTCCACAAACATAAGAATCTCCATCAACTACACAACTAGTACCATCTACCGGACTAAAATTAACACTTGTATCTAAAATTTCATCATTAAACATCTTTTTATTTGTTTCTACAAATACTGATTTATTTATACGAGTAACAGTACATTTATTAGTATAAACTAATGAATTATCACTTGGATCTGTTACAAAACCATTTAGACAAGTTGGACTTCCATAATATTCAGATGCTAATTCTTCTTGAGTACCTAATTTATTATCCATTATATTATTATAAACTAATAATAATTTAGAAGTATTATCCATCGTACTAGAACTAATTCCTTTTGTTGAATAAAACATTGGATTTTTATCTAAAATAGTTAGCAATGAATTAATTAATTCAACTGAATCATCATCATTTGTTATATCTATTATTCCATCATCTTCTATTACTGGAGTTTGTTCTTCTTCCTCACGAGATTCTAAATACTTAGTAGCTCCATAATATCCAAGACCTAAACCTAAAGCAAAGAATAGAATAAATACTAAAACATTTCTCAAAGTATGTTTTTCTTTTTTTACTTCTTTAATTTCTGGAACATTTTCTTTTTTACTCATAAGATACACCCTTCCATTCTTACTAACATTATAAAAAAAATAAAATAATATATCAATAAGCTTTTCTCTACTTGTATCTTATAGTCATAAATTTTACAAAAAAAGCTACTCCAAAGTAACTTATTTGATCCAATCAATTCCCAATTTTTTAAAGTATTCTTCTCTTTCTTTTTCGTATTTACTAACAAAAGCTCTTATCGCTTCTTCACAAGGCATTACCATTACATTTATTCCAGTATCATAAGCTTCTTTATCCTCTTCTTCAAAAGACTGACCATAACTCACAACATTTCCATAAACATCTATTGAAATATTACCCTCTACTTTATTATCAGTAATACGCGTATTAGGATGTCTTTCATTTTCCATCGGACTAACTACATGCTTACGTTTAGCAATAGCATTTATCTCTTCTAATCTCTCTTTAGTTAAAGTTCTAGTTCTTCCTTTATTAACTAAACCAACCGGCCATTTATCTTCCTTATCTTTACTATATTCAGAAAAATTATAAAATCCTTCTTGTCTAAGTATTTCCAGATTTCTATCCCTTATTTCTTCTAAACCTTTACTTTGGCATTCAAGATTATGAAATATATTAGTGGATACTTTTAATATTAAATAAGAACAATCTTGTAAATCATGTAACACTCTTAAAACTCTATTACTTAATACAGTACCATTAGTAATTAAAGTAATTTTATTAACTCGAACTTGTTTAGTCTTCAATAGTTCTACTAAATGTTCTAAAGTTTGTATAGCTATTAAAGGTTCTCCACCAGTTAACAATAGCATTCCTACTCTCTTAACATCTTTAAACACTTCATCCAATACTTGTGGACTCATATTAACTCTTTCTCTATCTCCTCTTAAACAATGTTCACATTCCAAAGTACAATTACGAGTCACTTGTAAATGTAGCTCTTCAACATACATAAAACCAATCCCCTTTAAGTACCAAATATTCTAACACAATTAAATAAAAATGCAAATTCAAAGAAAAAAGTCAGCACTAAACTGACTTCCATAATTTCTTAGTATTCTCTTCAGCTAAGACCTTTTCAATCTTCTTAGCTATCCTACCATAATTAACATCATTTCTTAATTCCTCAATATCTATCCATTGGTAATTAGACAATTCATCTGTATCAATACTTATATCTTCTATTCTATCTATTGTAAAAAAGTATCTAAATTCAAAATGATAATGTTCTGGTAATTGTAACCTTTCATTATATGCAATCTTATGAGTATCTATGTCTATTGGTATTAATTCATCATTATCAAGTATTAACTGCTCTAATTCTGTTAAACCAGTCTCTTCTGTTACTTCTCTTCTTGAAGCACTTAACGGATTTACATCATTCTTATCAACATGTCCTCCCGGATACAAATACATTTTTAAATCATTATGATATAAAACTAAAAACTTTTTATCTTCTTTAGCATAAACAAATCCTCCAGCAACAACATGACCATCAAAATTGTTCCAATCAACTATCTCTACATCTGCATGACTGTTCAAATAATTAATAAACTTTCTTTGTCTATTCTCTTCTTCAGGAAACACTAATAAATATTTCTCTATAATACTTAACATTAATTCTTTCATAAACATTCCACATTTCAATTTTTTTATTTATTATAACATACCAACAATTATTTTATTGTAAAGAAAAAAGCCAGCATAACACTGACTTTATGAAACTTTGTAATAAGTAATTCTTATCGTTTACTGAATTGTGGAGCACGACGTGCTTTTTTAAGTCCTGGTTTTTTACGTTCTTTACTTCTTGGATCTCTAGTAACGAATCCGTTAGCTTTAAGAACTTTTCTATAAGCATCTTCTCTAGTTTGATCAGCATCTGCATCGAATGCTAATAAAGCACGAGTAATACCTAATCTAATAGCACCAGTTTGTCCAGAGAAACCTCCGCCTCTTACTGTAACTTCAATATCGAATTTATCTTCATTTCCAGTAGCAACTAATGGTTGTTTTAAATCCATTACTAATACTGCAAAAGGCATATATTCATTAACATCTTTACCATTAACAGTTATGTTACCTTTTCCAGCAGTCATTCTAACTTGAGCAACAGAACGTTTTCTACGTCCAGTAGCAGTCCATACTTGTTTAGCCATAAATTAAAACCTCCTAGTTAACTTTCATTTCGATTGGTTGTTGAGCTTGTTGTTTATGTTCAGGTCCAGCATATACGAATAATTTCTTATTCATAGCTCTTCCTAATCTTCCTTTTGGAAGCATTCCTTTAACAGCTCTTTCAATCATTTCTTCTGGATAATTTTCGATCATTGTTTTAGCGTTTCTTTCTCTTAATCCTCCTGGATGTCCACTATGGTCATAATATTTCTTATCCATTAGTTTATTTCCAGTTAGTTTAACTTTTTCAGCATTTACTACGATTACGTAGTCTCCACAATCGATGTGTGGTGTATAAGTAGGTTTATGTTTACCTTTTAAGATAAAAGCAACTTTAGAAGCAAGTCTACCTAAAGCAACACCTTCAGCATCGATAACATACCATTTACGTTCAACAGTTTCTTTCTTTTCCATAAATGTATTCATATCAAATTTCCTTTCACTGTCTTCCTCTGCTTCGCTTTCCCAGGGCTCACAAATTCCAACAAATAAAATGTACCGATTAAAATTATATGAGATTAAGTTCAAAAAGTCAAACAAAATCTTCATTTTCGGTACATTTTCTTTAATAATTTATTAATATTCAATTTTTTCTAAGTATAATCCACAAGCTGGCGCAGTATATCCCGGCTTTTCTTCTGTACTTTCTAGCATCTCTACTACCTTAGATATCTCATCCTTGCCTCGCCCTACTTCAATCATCATTCCTACTAAGTTTCTTACCATATAACGATAAAAACTCTTACCTTCAAACTCTATATTTAGAATATCTCCCACTTGATTAAACTTTATATCATAAACAATACAAGTATAATCATCTCTTTCGCCAGAAACAAAATTATGAAAGTCATGAACTCCTAAATATAAAGCAGCTACTTCCTTCATCTTTTCTACAACCAACTTATATTCACTTTGATAAACATAATCTTCTATCTGCGGATTAAATTCTCCAAGATTAATCTTATAAATATATTTTTTCTTTTTAACACTAAATCTTGCATGAAAATCTTCATCTACTATTTTAACATTCTTCACATATATATAAGGTTTAACTAATGAATTAAGAGCTCTCTTAAGACCATTCTCATCTATATCGATATCTAATTTAAAAGATACACATTGACCATTAGCATGAACTCCTCTATCAGTTCTTCCTGCTCCTTTAACTTCAACACTCTGTTTATTTATTTTAGTTAAAGCTTCTTCTAATACTTTTTGAACACTTATCTCCTCATTAAGTCTTTGAAATCCAAAGAACTTACTCCCGTCATAAGCTATCTCAATTACATAGTTCATCTATCTCACCTTCAATATATAAAATATAATCATTCCTATATTTAATATAATAAATATATAATCAAAAATACATAACTTCCTTCTATATTTATACTGACTCTTTACATTTCCCTTATAAAGTCTATACTTCATATCGCTCTTTCTAGACTTCATTTTACTTTTACTCTTTTCAAATACTAACTTAATATTAGAAAAAAACATTTTTACTTTATCAATCAAATTACTATGTGTATATACTTTACCTTTTATCTCTAAGCTAGTAAAAACTTCATTATAAGTATCTCCCCATATCAAAAAGTAAGCAAAAATATTTGTAATAAATGAAGATATCTTTCTTAAACTAATACCTATTATATTAAATATATTTAAAGCACTAGCACTCCCTTTACCTAAATCTTCTTTAGTAGTCGTATAAACCAACATAACTCCATATAAAATAAAGAAAACAAACTTAAATACAATAATATTCATATCTACAAAAGCCATCTCTTTATGATACATATAAGCATACATAATAATTAATATATACTTTAATTTCCATACTACTTTTAAATACTTAAGAATATTTATATTACTTAATAAAAGTAACATAAATACAATACTTATATTAACTATAAATAATATATTATTAAATTTAAGCAAACAAATAAGTACATAGATAAACAATCCAAACATCTTAACTACTGGATTTAACCTATGTATTAAAGATTCTTCATTATTATATGAATAATCCAACTTATTTAACATTTCGATACAATTCCTTTATTAATTCTTTTATATCAGTATATTCTAATATATTATGTCCACATTCTTGAGCATACTTAGTAAATTCAATTATCTTAGGCATTTCTACATATTTATATAATTTATTATCATAGTATATCTCTTTACCACCACTAAGCACTAACTTACCTTTGTTGATAACATATAATTTATCAACAAGTTCAAACATAAATGATATATCAGTTCCAATTAATATAATTGTCTTATTAAATTTATTTTTTAATTTTAAGAATAACTTTCTAAAGTATTCTCTTTCTCTAAAGATTAATCCCTTTTCAAAATCTTCTAGTATTAAAACACTAGGATTATAACTCATTGCACAAGCTAACATAACTTTCTTCTTTTCAGTAAAAGACAAAGTATTAAGATCTCTATCTAAATAATCTTCAGATAAACCTACTATCTTTAAAGAATCCGCAATATGTTTACTAACATTACTTACTTTATGATCATAATTCTTCATAGTAAGTTTTATTTCTTCTTTTACAGTCTTCCCTATAAATTCATTATTTGAAGTATAAACAAATCCAACCTTCTTACGTAGTTCACTAACGTTATTAATATGACTTGTTCTTTTTCTAATCATATCATCTATTGTTAATTCACCTTTAGCAGGTCT
>CAVAGO010000056.1:0-13654 GCA_963588075.1 bacterium
GAAATACTATCTAATAATTCTTCATATAAGTTCTTATTATCTTGGAATAATTTTTGAAGTTCTTTTTTATTTAGAGTTTCTAATACTTTTAGGTTAGCTCCTTGTAATAAATTTTTTCTTTCTTTTAGAAGTTTTAATAATTTATTTTTAGGTATTTTTACTAGTATTTCAACATCTACGCAATTATTTAAATAATCTATTATTTCTTTGTTATTCAATAAAAGTTGTTGTACTTCATCTTTAGTATCTTTTAATAAATGTAATAGAACATGAAGAGATGGAGATTTTGCTAGGATTTCTTTTACTTTATCAATAGTTAATAGTTTGAATATCTTGTTATCATAATGATATTCATCATTTAGTTTATCAATATATATATCAAAGAATACTTCGTTATCAAGGAGTTCTTCTTTATTTTTGTAACTATTAGCGAAATCATTGATAGTATAGATACTATATACACTAAAGATGCTAGCGTCAGATAATAAACGTTTGATAGTTTCTTCTTTTAATGTATCGAAGCTTAAACCGTGGCTGATTAAGAAGTTATCTATTTCAAGATCTTCTCTTAGTAATTTTATTTCTTCAGTTGTTAAATCAGCAAGAATATCTTCAGCACTTAGTAAACCTTTGCCTTTTAAAATGCTTTCTTTTAACTTCTTAGAATTTTTTATTAAACATTTACGAGGTTTATCACATATATCTGTTAAAGATGGAAGAATTGAACCATCTATTTTAGTGCTATCTAAAACTTTAATAAAATTTTTATCATTTATTAATTTATTTAAAGTATCTTTTATTTCTAATTTATTACATAAATACATGTATAGATAGACTTCATCTGATTGGTCGTTAGTAAATGTGAATTCTCCTGCTTCTATTCTGTTATTTATTTCAACAATAATATTAGTTGCTATTTTGTTATTATCCTTTTTATTTTTTAGTTCTGTAAATAATTCTTCTAAGTTCATATAGCACAACTCCTTATTCTTTAATAATTATAACATTATTAGACATAAAAAAAAAGGAATTTTATTCCTTATTTTCAAGAGCTTTGTGTGCTAGAAGGATTGCATCTTCTAAAGTTTTTGTACTTGCTAGAAATCCACTAGAATGAACGAACTTAGCAGTCTTTATTCCAGATAAGTTAGCTAGTTCTTCATCATGTAAGCCACGATATTCCTTAGGAAAGTTTATTAAAAGTTCTTTGGATTCTTCAGAAATAGTTATAGGTTTGATACAATAACCTCCTCTATTAGAAGGAAGAATAATTACTTTTATTTCTTTAGCAAGTGGGTCTGCTGAGGTAAAGATAGCATGTTGATATGGTAAGTATTCATCTAAAATTAAGATATTATCTTTGACAGTTGGTATCTTAGAAAGAACTTTTTGAGTTGCTTTTATTTTTGAATATTCAGTTCTTATAACGTTATCAAAAATTATTTCAGCCGTATTTAGAGCATTAGCAAAATTAATATCAGTATCAGGATTTTCTTCCCAAGTAGGATTAAACATATCAATTATTTTATCTAAATCAAGAAGTTTGTATTCGGCATTTATTTCAGGGAATACTCCATTGTCAATACCATCAATTTGTTTTACTAAGACTTCTTCAATAGTGTTATATAATTCATCAACATATTCGTAATTGTTTTTAGCTAAATAATCTTTACCATATTCAGTCCATAATAAACCGAATGAACAGTATTTTAAATTACTATCTGGTCTTCTCTTAGCATCTGGGCCGTGATGATCGAATTTGCCAAATCCAACATCGTAAACAATGGCATTAGTATTTTCAACCGGACCAACACCTATACGATATAAACATGGATTTTCAATATATTTAGATAGAAAAACTGTTGAGAAGACATCATCTGGATGAAATTTCCCATCATGAGTTATTAGATTTGCTTCTTCTTTGTTTTTTGTTATTTTTAAGTTCATTTTTTTTCTTTCCTTTCATAGATAGATATCTTGATAATTTTGTCAGTTCAATAAAGATAACTGGAACTAAACTGAATAAAAGACAAGATAGATTGTTTTGTAAGTAAATGTTTCTGGTATTGAATATTGAAGTATAATTAAGGAATACTACTAGTAAAATACTTATAACTGTATATAGAATTAATCTTATATTTTTTATTGATTTAAAGATATTTACGATAATAGAAGAATCACTTATATTAGAGAATGTTAGGAATAGTTCAATATAAATAAATACTATATAGTAAATTGTGTTAGCTAGTTCTTGACTAGTTCCTTGAGATAAAACGAACATGTAAGGAAGAGTTATGGCAAATGAGATACAGAAACTTTCAATAATAGTTAAGAATGTCTCTTGTTTACCTAGTAAAATGTTTTTATCTTTAACTTTTCTTTCCATAATATCTTTATCATAAGGAAGTTTTCGATAAACTAAGTTGCTAGTTAAAATAGTAAATATTTTTAAAATAATAATTAGCAGAATGTTGTAGACAACTGGAAAACCCATAATAAGTAAGAAAATATAGCTGATTATTAAAGACAGATATGTTCTTATGATGTATTTGATATTTCTTATATAGTTATCATGAGTACCTCGAGCATTATAAATATCATTATATAACTTTTTGATATTTTTAAATTCTTTAATAGTATTTTCTTTATTTATTAATTTATCTAATATTTTTAGATTATCTGTTTGAATGTGAATGTTTTTAGTTAATAAAGATTTTTTTATTTGGGTTTCTTTGATTGTTTTAAGTTTTAAATCATGCTTTTCTTTAGATAGAAGGATAATATTTATGTCAGCTTTTTTGAATTTTTTTAGTAATTTATCATCTATTTTGTTAGTAATAACTGTTTTTATATGAGAAAGTTTTTCTTCGTTTTTAAAATAATTAATATATAGATTACTTAGTGTTAATGGTGAGACCAAGATAAGCATTGATAAGGAATTTACTAAGTATGTAATTGTTGCTTTAATACTTGGATCATTACCTAGAACTATAAGATTGATAATTAGAACTACTATAAAGGTTAAAAAACTTAATAAATATAGTATCTTTTTTAGTTTGTTAGTTTTCTGATATAAACTATCTTTATATACTTCGTTTGATTTTCTTTTTTGATATATATTTAGAATTATAATTAATACTAAAAGTATTGCTGATACTATAAGATTTGTAGTACTTGTCATTTAAACCACCTCTTTCATTATAACACAAATAAAAATAAGTGCTTCTTATAGAGCACTTAATTGTTTAGCTTTTTGACTGAAAATGTAGTCATCAGATGGGTTTTTAGGAAATTCTGCAGAGAACATTTTTTCTTCAGAAGCATCACCTGATGCGTACATAGTAACTGAGATGATATTTTTTTCATCTTCTACTAAGTCTTCACTAGTACGAATCATTTTAGGTTCATCTTCTACACATAATCTAGTTATATCCATGTAAACTCTAGTTTTTCCTTCATCTTTATCTTCGAAAATATAAGCTTCAAATGTTCTGTTTTCATGTCTTTCACCATCAACTAAAGATAAAGAACCATTTATATAGTATAAATCTTTTTCTTTACGTGCTGTAAATTCGACCATTTGAAGTTCAGTTACGTTAGAACCTTTCATTGGATAAGCAGTATCTCTAATTTCTTTGCAATAACTTAATATATTAAATATTCTATTTTGATATTTCTTAGAGATTCCGACGAATTTAAAATATTGTTCAACTAATATCTGCATATCCTTTTTGTTCATAACTTCACTACCTTTGTTTATATAATAATGATTTTAATTTATCATCTTTATGTTCTAAATAAAATTCTGTATCGAATAAATCATGCATTATTTCTTCACGTGATTTCAATACTCTTAATTGTTCTTTTTGACCTAATAACTCTTCTCTTTTTTGAGCTATTTCATCTAAACTCATTGTAACATCTTGAAGAGATGGTTCTGTTGATTGAGTAATTTCTTGTTCAACAACAGTTTGTTCTTCTTTATCTTGCTTTTTAGCAATATTTAGATAATCTTTAGCAACATATAAGTTAGCTCCTATTGTTGGAATAGCTAAGATAGTTGATAAGATATCTGGATTTGTTTCTAATAATGTATTAAAAGTAGAAACATTAATATAGTTAAGTAATTCTTTTAATGTTGGAGCTCCATAACAGAAGAAACTACCGACAATAGTTCCTGCTAATAATAATGTTTTAGCACGACCTACTTTACTAGTTTTAACATTGTGGTCCTTTTGAGCACTAGTATAGTTTATAGCAAATATACCAAGTTCTATCCCCATTACTGCTAGAAATACTGGATTAAGTGTTGATAGTAATAACAAACAAATAATACCGAAAGCTTTATCTGATAAAGCATCTAACAGACTTCCAAAAAATGATTGGACTTTTAGTTTTCTAGCAAGAAATCCATCGATAAAATCAGTTACTAAGAATCCTGAAGCAGCTAATGCTGTTACGAAAGAACCACAGTTTAAAAATATCGGAATAATCGCAATTGTCCCTAAAGAACGAATTCCTGTAATCATATTCACTAATATCTTATTGCGTTTGTGATTTTTAGCAATCTTAGTCTCTTTTTCTATATTAATTATTTTTTCCCTTTTCATATCCAAAATTCCCCTCATTTTCATATGATATCAATTGAGCTAGTAATTGTCAATCTTTGATGTTTGTATATTTAAATACATATGTCATATAAGCGTTACTAATACTAATTTGAGTTATATTATCTAAGTCAGTATAGATTGTTATATCTGTATCTAATTCTAATATTTGAGTTTTGTATAATAACTCTCTTGATTTAGTATATGAAATTTCTGTGGGTTCTATATCTTTTATTGATTTAAAAATGTATTCTAAATCAACATATTTAACATTCATATTTAGGATAGTTTCTTTTTTTGTTTCTTTTGTATAAGAAATTTCTTGATTTGATTTACATGTACCAGTATCTTCACCATTAGTAACACTGCCTGTACATTCGGCTGTTGTAGTTTCAGTTCCAATACTATCTAACATTAAGTACTCATAATCGTGATCTTTGGTTAAAAGATTTTCTTTTTGAACATCAATGTCTGTAAAAGTATATTCTGTTTCTTCAACTTCTTTTATATCTTGTTTATTTAACTTTGTATGTAAGTTTAAATAAGCATCGTCGGGAATCATAAATATTACGATTAGCAATACCATAATTACGATAGCATATATTTTTAGAAATTTATTATTCTTCATCTTACTACTCTACTATACTATGAAGTATTTTTTCTTTATTTAAACCATTTATATAATCTAAAGCAGCCATTTCTTTTTTACCAAATGGTTTTACTTTTGTTATATAAACTACTTTGTCTTTAGTGCATATTCCGATACTGTCTTTGGTAATATCACAGATAGTACCTGATGAGAATTTAGAATCTTTATCACTAATATAGCATTCTAGTACTTTTACTTCTACTCTACCAATTATAGTGTTAGCTTTAGGCCAAGGATATAATCCTCTAACTTGGTTATATATTTCTTTAGCTGGACGATTAAAGTCAATATGTTCTTCTTCACGAGAGATATTCCAAGCATATGTTGCTTCATCATGATTTTGAGGAGTTCTATTATTTGTACCATCTATTATTGAAGGTAATGTTTCTAATAATAATTCTTTCCCCATTATGCTTAAGGTATCATGAATGATTCCAACATTGTCTGTGTCTTTGATAATATATTCTTTAGTAGAAATGATATCGCCAGTATCCATCTTTTTATCCATATACATTACTGTTATACCGGTTTTTTCTTCTCCATCGATTAAGGCATGATGAAGTGGTGCTCCACCTCTTAGACGTGGAAGTAAAGAAGCATGAACGTTAATGCAACCTAGTCTTGGAGCATTTAAAATTGCTTCAGGAATGATTTGGCCATAAGCACATGTAATAATGATATCTGCACCAGCATTAATAATCTTTTCATAATCATTTCTTATTTTTGTTGGTTGGAAAACTGGAACATGATGTTCTTCAGCAACTTTCTTTATAGGAGTTGGAACTAGTTCATGATGACGTCCAACTTCTTTATCAGGTTGAGTTACAACCATAATAACGTTTGTATTTTCTAATAATCCTTCTAAAACTGGTACTGCGAAGTCTGGAGTACCCATAAATATTACTTTTGTATTTCTCATTTATATCACCAAAGATATTATAACAAAAAATAGCGAGGTTATCGCTATTTTTTATATCATTTCACACAAATTTTATTATGTATTAAGCCAATTAGCTTTTTTCTTGAATTTTATGATAATTCCAATACTGATTATACCGAGAATTATACTTACTATTATATTTATAGCGCTTGTTTCTGGATTCTTAGCTACAAAGATTGCTTCGATTACAACGTTGGCATCTGGCATTGTAAATTTATAATCAGTAAATGTTATTGTGTTACCATTAGAATCTGTTACTTTTACTTCTTTTAGTTCGAATCCTTCATTTGGTGTTACGATGAAAGTTACTTCGTTTCCACTATGTTCTGTTTCTGCTGATGGAGTTATAGTTCCATTGCCGTCTGTCTTTGTTGTTATTGTATAAACTATATCTTCGGAAGATATTGTTACTACTGGACGAAATCCTGCACCTACAGCTAGGTTACATGCAAATCCATTACAAACATTACCTAAAGTATCAACGAAATACTGATATGGAGCTGAATAAGATTCTACTGTTCTTGTCCAATATGTAGTAGAATAAAGCCACTCATAACCTGATGGTAAAAATTCTTTCAACGAACCAACTATATAGTAGCCATCATGAACACCATCATCAACATAGTTCCAATTGTTCCACCATTCGTATAATGGCAATCTATTACCAGTTAGTTCATAAACAATATCATCAATTTCTGAAATAGATAATATAGATACGCTACTGGCTACTATTCCCATTGAAGCAAGTGTATTTTTATATTTTTCAAAATATTTTTTTTCGCTAGTATCTTTTACGTATTCAAAATCGTAATATCCACCGCCACCATATGATTCTCCACTTTCTAATGCATCTTCAGCGTCCGAAATATTTCCGTATGGCCATACTCCCACTTCAGGGAATTCTGGATTACCTCTTTCATCTCCATGTGCCCCGATTGCTGTTTCATCTTGATAAACATATTCTTTTTCTTCATATGTATTACTTTCTTGTTCTATCACTTCGCCTGTTTTTTTAGATAATAGTGCGCCAAAATATTTTGTAGTGTAATTTGTATATGTTACATTCCCACTTGTATGAATCATAAATAAATATCTATTCGAATAGTTTTCTGATATAGAATATCCTTCATCAATTAATTTTATATATACTTCGTTATTTTGCAATGCTGATAAGAGTTCAGTAGTAGAATTATATTCAACATCTAGTATAACACTTGCATAATCATATTCGATAGATTTAACAAAAACTAATGAATTATAGCTAGAAGTGCATATTTCCCCTTGAGTTGAACAAGTACTGGGATAAGGCGTTGATCTTAATTTATATCCATCATTTAACAATTTTTGAACTTCTGACTTATGAAATAAAGTATAGTTTGATAATTCTTCTACATTATCAAATATTAATGTTTTATATTCGTATCCAGTAGATTTGCTAAACTCTGCTCCTATATATCCATTTGAGGTTTTGATATAATTAGATAAATAATATCCATTATTCAAGTATTCTTGTACCTTTTTATCATTCAACATATCTGTATATGTATTTTTTTCTTCATCAAAAAATATTAAATTAGGTCTTGTATAGGTACTGTCATATTCTTTTTTCATAGTAACTCCGTAATAATCTCGGCTGGAAGTATCGTTATTATAATTAGATAAATAATTGTCAATGGTGTACCCCTCTTTAATGAGTTGTTGAACATTCTTATTTAAATAAATGTCACTAGTATTAGAATAATTTACATCAAATTCTATTTTCTCATAAATATAACCTAGCAATAGATTGTACTTAGCTAGCATTTTGACATTTTCACCATCGTTAGAAATTACATAGAAGTGTTCTGTTCCGCAAGCTATTTCGTCTCCGATATTTTTACCTGAACCTGTTACTACTGTACATTTTTCGGCATTAGTTACTCCTATAAATGTGAAGAGTGCTAATATAAATAATAATACTTTTTTTATAATAACCTCCTATTTTATATTATTATCATATCGAAAATTAATATTTTATGCAATGAAAAACAACTAATTAATTAGTTGTTTATCCATTCTGATTTTTTCTTAAATTTGAACATTACTATTATACTTGTGATACTTAACAATATTGCAAGTAGGATGTTTATAGCTGTTGTTGGAGGGTTTTCTTCTTCTTTTTCAAAACTTGCTTCGATAGTTACATCGGCATTAGGCATTGTGAATGTATAATCTGTGAAAATTACAACATTTCCTTCGGCATCAGTTACTTTTACTTCCTTTAAAATATATCCTTCACTTGGAGTTATAACAAATTCTATTCCTTCACCCCATTCAGCTTCAGTTTTATTTGCCTCTACTGTACCATTTCCATCTGTCTTTGTATAAACATTATGAATAATATTAAAATATAGTATTTTAGCTATCATGTTTGATTCACTATCATCAGTGCTTTCATCATCAAAATCTAAAGCACCCATTGTGGCATTATTATCTTCTTGTTTACCAGTTGGTTTTGGTGGTGGAGTTTCACCATCTCCTGGTAGTACATCAAAATCTTCCGGTCTTTTCATGTTTCCATTTTCATCAAGTTCTAATCCACTACTTTCCATAATTCCACCCATACTAGCAGATTCGGTTGTAGTTGCTAGATATTCTGTTCCAGTTACAGCAAATCCTGATGTTCCTACTGTGATTAAATGTTCTATGGCAAAGGAATTTTCTGTTGAAGAAAGATAATTACTTAATTTTTCAGTTTCTAATTCGTTACCTTTTTCATCTAATAGGACTAAGTTTGCTCCTTCACTTGTTTGAAGACCTATAACAAAATTTTTATTTAACTCAGCGCCATCTTTAGCATAACCATCAAATAATTTATCCCAGACAATTTCGCCATCTTTATAGAAAACAACACGTGATTTCTCTTCACTACTATTATATAAAAGATATACTGTACCTTCGCCATAACTTTTTATGAATGAACTATCATAAGTTATATTTTCTGTTGTTTTATATTCGAATATTCTTTCAAATAATGCTACTATTTCTTTTTCTTCAGCTGTTTCAATAGTTTTTACTTCTTCTACTTTAAATTCTGATAAGTCTTTATCAACTCTCCAAAGGACAATTGTATCAGAATACGATTCTTTTCCTACAATATAATAATATGATTCACCTTCTAAGAAAAGTGGTTCATCTGTTTCAGACAGTGAAACAAAATAGTTTGAATACTTGTTTTCTACTTCGAAATTTGAGTTTAATGTTACTATTTTCAAAGTACTTTCTATTAATCCAAAAACAACATAACCAGCATCTGTTTTGAATATCTTCTTTAATTGACCGGTAAAGTCGTATTTAGCAATTTCGACTTCTTTAACTAATTTTCCTTCTTTATCAAGAATTCTTATTTGAGGATCATGCATATATCCTTCAAGAACGAAACCAACAGCAATATAACCATCATCTATTTCTATCATATCGTTTGTAACAAAGCCATTGTGTTCCCAAACTTCAACAATATCATTTGTCCATTTGTGATGGTAGTATTTACTTGCAGCAAATATTAAAGTGCCACCAATCAATAAAAGCGTTATCGTTAATAGTATTTTTATTCTTTTTTTATTCATATTTATCACCTATTGTTTATATTATTATCATACCGAATTTGGAATGCTTTCGCAATAAAAAATAATCAAGTAAGGCTTGATTATTTTCTTTTGTTTTCACCTATTAGTTCCATATCTTCTGTTAATTGTTTTACTCTTTCGATAATACGACGAGCTTTAATCTTTTCATCTATATTAGAACTTATAATAAGATGTTCTTCTAGTTCTTCGATAGTTAAATTAGAAGTAAAGAAAGTTGTTTTGTAGTTATTCATTCGATGTTGAAGGATTGTTCCTAGTATTTCGTCTCTACTCCATTCTGTTACTTTTTCAGCACCAATATCATCTATTAATAATAAATCAACATTTTCTAAGTAATCTATTTTATCTGCGAACGAATCGAAATCGCTTTTTAAATCACGAAGTAATTCTGGTAAATAAACTATTTCAGTACTTATTCTTTTCTTAGCTAGTTCATTGAATGCTGCGGAGATAAGGAATGTTTTACCACAACCGAATGTTCCATGAAGATATAGTCCTTTATGATTAGAATTTTTATCATAAGTTTTACAGAAATCGATTAACCATTTTACAACAGGCATTCTTTTTTTATCAGTTCCATCGATATCACCCATACTAGCCATCGCTAGTTCTTTGTCTCTTGTCATACGATTTGCTTCTTTTTCACGACGTTCTTTTTCGTATTTACAAGGAACATATGAAAATACTATTTGGTTACCTTTTTTTTCTGGGTACATAACGTGACCATCTAATCTATTTTGACAATATATTAAACCAGGACAGTCACTACAATTATTAAGTTCTTTTACTGTACTTTCTAAACTAGATGTATATTTCATAGCAGTTTTATCATCGACTTCGATTGTTTTTAATAAACGACGAAATTTTTGATCTTTGCATGCTTCATCGAAACTGCTTTTTAATGCACGTTCATTTACATTACTACTTATTTTTAAATTTTCCATTTTATCACCTAAATTCACTTAATAATGCTTCCATCTCATCAAGTTCTTCTTGACTCATTTCTTCTTTTTCAATTTCTTGATTGAACCATACTGGTACTTCGTCTTTGCTTGATGATGTTTTTGTTTTCTTGGTATCTATTTTTTTATTATATTTAGTATTTTCTTTTTTAGCAAGTTCCATAGCTTCTGCTACTGTTTCAACATTGCATCTTTTCCATTGACCTGCAATTGTTTCAACAAAAGCTTGATTTAGTTTGTTATTATTCTTCTTTAAAACATAATCTATTAAAACATTAACAACTGCTGGTTGAAGATTTAAATCTACTAAGAGTGTTTCTAATAATCTTAAATCTCTTGATGTAGGATTTGCTCCTTTGTTTTTTATTTTTAAGAAATCATATGGAGTTGTATTTTCAAACATATAGATTATTTGTGCTAATGGAGAATTGTCACCTTCAGGAGTTTTAAGATATTCTGGTTGAGTTCGATAAACTAATGTAGGTAGTTTACCGTTGTTATTATATTGATAATATTTTCTAGTTGTTTTACGTAGTTCTTCTTTGTCGATAGTTCCTTTTTCTGTTATTACTGTACGAATTAATTCAACCATTTTTAAAGTATCTAAATCATATATATAAGCTAGTTGTTCTATTAGTTCTTTAGTTTTCTTAGTGAAGACAGATTCTTTGATTAGACCTTTTGGTAGACTAGAAATTAATAAATCAAAATCGATATTAGAATCTAATTTAATATTTAGAGAGTTCTTTTCTTTGGCATCTACTATTTCTAAGTTTGATGTAGAACGATATGTTTTATTTAATGATGATGTTATATCTTGATAATCTTTTAAATCTATTTTAGGTAGTTCGTACTCAGCTTTTATTTGTTCATATTCTGTTTTACCAACATTATTATATAAAGTTACATTGAATATTGGAGATGAAAAGAATTCTTTAGGACTTAGTGGTGAATATAATTCATAGACATAAGAGTTTAGTTCTCCTTCTTTATAGTAAGATTTTAAAAGACCTACTCCTTCTAATGATTCACGAGCTTTTTTGATAGTGTCGATACTACTTTTCATCATGGTCATTAAATGATGGTGTGTATAGTCACGACTGATTATTTCTAAAAGACTTATATCTCTTAGCAAAGTGAAATAAAGAGATACTGCTAGGGGACCAATGATTGGTTCATATAATGAGATAATATTTTTCTTATCATCTTCTGTAATAATAGATTTATTTATTACTGTATAAGTATCTGCTGGTAGTAGTGATACTATGTTCATAAGTCCACCCTCTTTCATCTAGTATTATAAACTATAGTATTCTTTTTTCCAAGAAAAAAAGCATGATTATTCCATGCTTTACTAGGTCATTTCGACTACATTATTCGTGGAGTCTTCTAAGATATCGTTGAGGGGTTCTAAACCTTCTATTTCTTCATTATTTTCTACTGTAGTTTCTTCTAAAGTATCGTCATCAGGTGTTATATCATCTGTATCTTCTATTGTTTCTTCTTTAGGGGGTTGTTCTTCAGTAGCTTCTTCTTGTTCTTGTTCATCTTCGTTTGTAATTTCGTCTTCGTTTTGTTCTTTGTCTTCTTCATTAGGTGTTTCTTCTTCAGATGTATTTACTACTATAATTAGATTTAAATAATAGTTTGTACCATTTATATTAAGATTGATTTCTTGATTAGTTAAATCAAGTACGCTTAAATCTAACCATAATATAATTTCTTTATTAGTTAAAGTTTGATACCAGTTATTATTTTCGATACTTGGTGTAATTCCTAGAGTTGCGGAAGTAAGTTCCGGTTCGGTGAGTTCTTCTGTTAAAGTTAGAACTATTGGAATTATAGGCATTGTATCATCTAATTTAATTGTTTCTAAAGTATAAGTATTTTCTTCAACTATAAGTTTAGAATTTAATATGACATTTTGATATTTAGTAAATTCTTCTTCTGTGATAGTCATATCTTCTGTGTATACTTCAGATAATTTTAAGAATTCTACTTTTTCTGGTTGTAATTCATTTTTAACTGTTAGTAGTAGTTCTTTGGTTTGATTTCCATAAGTATAATAATATTTGTATAGACCTTCTGTAACAGTGATTTCGTTAGAAGAAATATCTACGATATTCCAAGTATTTCCTTCTAGTTTACGAACTGTTACAACGGCTTCTACTTCTGTACCATCTTTTAAAACAACATTTCGATCTATTGTAATTGTTACATTACTATATGATGTTGTTACCATAGTATCTTTGAAAGACCATTCGATTATTCCAGGTATTTCTGTACTACCTGTACCTAAATTGTCTTCTTCAACTTCTGGTGTTGATGGTGTTACGACAGTTTGTGTTGGTTTAGTTGATGTCTGATTACTTACAACAGTGTTTATAACAACATTTTCAACAGGATCATCTTCTATTAAGCTTTCCTCTTGGTTATCAGTAATAGTTTCATCTTCAGCTTTATCTTCTTTTTGACCTTTTGTTTCAGTTATAGGAGTTTTACTATCATCTAGTTTTCTTTCATTAGCAGAAAATGAGTTGATAATTAAGACTCCTATGGCAATGATTAAGATTATACCAAGAATTCCAAACATTATTTTTTCTTCTTTGGTTAACTCTTGTTCATTTGTTTCCATGCTCAATTATCTCCTTCTTTTAATACAAGAAATAATTTTTCACTTTGACCTCCAAACTATTCTATCGCCTTGTTTGGTATTACTTTGACTAATACCCTCACTTAATTGTGAATACTCTATATTATACGTTTAAAAAAATATTTTATCAATGAAAAAAGGACTTATTGTCCTTTTATTTGTGGTTGTATTATAAATAGTGTTGGTGAGTATTTTCATCAATACTATTTTTATTTAA
>CAVAGO010000057.1:0-13625 GCA_963588075.1 bacterium
GTATCTATAATATCATAAAAATTCATTATTGACAAAACTTAGAATGTCATAAAAAAAGGTATATCAAATACCTTTTTATTTCTTTTTATACATCTTACTATAATAAGATATCAACAAACTATTTAATACACTTTGAATAACAATCGTAATACCAAATAATAATGCTCCTATTAATTCATCATATAATAAACAAATAACTACCATAAATATCATTACATAAGTCATTACAACTAATGTAATAACATCTGCTTTACCTTCTATAATAAGATTCTTTGAATTATCCATTACATTATTATTTTTATATAATAGTACAACTGCTATCATAAATATGATAAAACCAATTATAAATAGTAAAGCACCTAATAATTTAAATTTATTTAATAGCTCTGTCGTAAATGTAATATTAGAAAAGAATATTTCAAATATTGGTACATTTCGTAATGTCGAACTGAATAATAGAACAATTCCTACTAAGTATAATACTAAACCAATAACAAAGCATAGTACGGAAAGTACACTAAGTTTTCTCTTCTTTCTATTCATAATACTCATCCATTCCATTGATGTAAAAATTATTAGTATTAAATTTATTATTCAGTTTTTTCTAATACTCTTTGTATTCAACTTCTTCTTTGAAGTTTTCATCTATTGTACGCATTTTATTATTTAATAAACTTGCAACTTGTTCTAGGTCGATATTTTTCATGTTTGTTAAAATACATTTTATTTCTTCATTAGAAACTATTAATTTAACAACATTACCTTCACTATTAACTGTTCTAACAACTTTTTTAACTGTTTTTAAACTTATTTCTTTAGCTTCTTTACCAGCTTCTTCATATATTAATGATGTTCCTGAAATGTAATAGTAATTTGGTAAAACTCTTCTTTGTTCTACTTTTTTTGGTGGTTCTTTTTCTTCTTTAACCTCTGCAATTACTTCTTTTAAAACATCTTTTATTGCTTGTTTAATATCATCTTCATCAATAGTAACTTTTTTACTATCAGCAGATATCATTGTATTTTGAACTTTTTTAACTATAGCATCTGTCATATCTGGCTTTGCTTCAGCAGCTGGTTTTGGTGTTTCAGGTGCTGGAGTAGCTGGCGCCGCAGGTGCAACAGGTGCTACTGGAGCAGCCGGTTTAGGTGTTTCCACCTTAGCAACAACTGGAGCTTTTTTAACAACTGGTTCCACCTTTTTAGCAGGTTCAGCTTCAACCATTGTCGAAGCTGGTTTAGCAGCTGGCTTTGGTGTTTCAGTTTTCTTTTCAATAATTATTGGTGAAGAACTAACTGGTTTTGCTTCAGGTGCTGGCGCTACAGGTTGAGCTGCTGGAGCACTAGCTGCTTGAGCATTACTATTAGTTTGTACAGTAACAACTTTCTTAATAGTTTTAACAACTGGTTCAGCTTTCTCCTCTGGAGTTTTTACATACTCTTGAGCATCACTATCAGCAACAATTTTAAGTTGTTGAGTATTTCCTACTACACCAATTACAGAAGTTTTAAAATCTTCTTCTCCATCTTCACTAGTATTCTTTTTAAATAATTCATATAATCCTAATACACATAACAATAATCCAATTACAGGACACACAAAGATAATTTTAGGTACTTTAAATGTAGTAACTGAACTAGGATTTTCTGAATGATAATATATAGGAACTGAATCTTCAACATTAAGATCATCTTTAGTATAGAACTCATATTCATAAGCTCCATCTCCTACTTCATAAACTGTCTTAATATAATTTTTACCTGTTCCATCAGAATCTTTCTTTACTTCTGTTACTACAGCATCTATTGAAACAAGATCTTTCTCGCCACCAACAATATATATACATATAATTAGAGATAATAGAAGCAAAATTCCAATAACTAAAAATAATACACTTCTAATATTAGTTTCCCTATCAGTCATTACAAACACCTCTTTATTATTCTATTAGAATTATAACACATATAATAAAAAAAAAGTATAAAAATTATACTTTTAAAATATTATTTAAGAGTTAACTTTGGTTCATCCATTTTCTTCGCTAAATGACTTCCACCAACATTAATTGCATCAAGATAATTTAAAGCTTCTTCAACACCATAAACAACACCGTTATGAACTACTTTGAATTTATAGTTATCTCTATGTATACATTCTTTCATCAAACTAGCTAATTGTTCTTTTGATATTTCATTAGGAAGATATACTGTAAATATTTGACCTTCTGCAACCATTGCTAGAACCCCTATATTACTTGCATCAAATCCTGCAATTTTATGATTAATTCTATCACTTGAGTAATTTCCATTTTTTAATAAGAATTGAACACACATATTTATCGCAGTTGCTTGAAATAGTGCTGTTTTATGTTCAATACTTTGACCATTTTCTAAAGTACAAACTACACCTCTTGGCCATTCATAAAGTTCTTCATCATTATAATCTTCAAAATCATAAGGACTATCTTCTAAGGCTACGCCATTTCCATATTCATTATTAGCAACCAATTCTTTATTTTGAATTCTTCTAATAACTTCTTCTTCCATTTTATTTTTTATAAGAAAATACAAAGTATTAATTACTCCCCAATTAATAGTTCCATCAAATACATTATTTCCCAATATTACAGTTTTATATTGTTGCATTAAAACATCACTATCAACTTGCGTAATATCCATTTCTTTTATTTCTTGTTCCATAAATTTAGCATTATATTCAATATTATCTTTTAAACTTAAGCTTCCATCATAAGAACCTAAGCTTTCTAAATATGCTGTAAAATCATTATTATTAACATTTTCTATTATCATTATAATCCCTCGCTGTCACAATACAATATCACAACTATTATATATTTTCAAACATAAAACACCTAATTTAACTTAGGTGTTTTCATTTGTTCTTTATATCTCATATGTGCTTGATAATATAAATCATTATAATAAACTTTTCTATTATCAGGATCATATAATCCTTTAAATTTACTTTCTTCAAGATATTCTTCAAATGACTTAGTCATTTTACTTTCATCAAAAACTCTAAGTTTCATTGGAACTAATGTCGAATCTATATATTCATCAAATGCTCTTGAATATTGAACACCATCTTCATAATCTTCTAACTTAGGTTTAGGAATATATTTATAATTAGGATTATCTATAATCTTATAACAATCTGTATACATTCTCATAAATTCTTCATAATCCATACATCCATCTTTTTGAACATCTTGATATTCAAAAGAATCTATTAATTCTCTAAATGCTTCATAAGTATCAATACCCATTCCTGGTCTTATAGGAATTCTAAGTCCTATACCACCCCAAGTACTTCCAAATCTTTCATCTCCCAATGACAAATCATCAAATATTTTTTGATTCTCTGGTGATAAACAATTAAATGTAATCCACGAAAAATCATTATCATAGTTATTACACATTTTAGTAAATATATTTTTACTCCAAAGTAATTTACAAGCTTCTAAGTTTTCTGGAATAATAAATTCTTCTGGTTCTTGATAAACAAATCTCATATCTACTTCACTATATCCATAGTTTAATCTGCTTCCCATATTTTCTCCTCTAAGGTGTTAATCTATTTGGACCTCTAAATAAGAACATTGTTTCTTTTAAAGTACTTGTACCTAGAAGTAACATAGTTAATCTATCTACTCCTAAACCAAATCCTCCATGTGGTGGACAACCATACTTAAAGAATTCTAAGTAAAATTTAACATCTTCTCCTAATCCTTTTTCTTCAGCTTGTCTACACAACACATCATATCTATGTTCTCTTTGTGCTCCTGTTGTAATTTCAGTACCTCTCCAAATCAAGTCGTAGCCTTGTGGTACATCATCTTTTCTCATATGATAGAAAGCTCTCTTAGTTTTAGCAAAGTCAGTAATAAATATAAACTCATGTCCATATTCTTCCATTGCATATCTTGCTGCTAACTTTTCAGCTTCACTATTCATATCTCCTACATCAGTAGTTGGTATTTCATAACCATATCTACTATTTAATTCTTTATATAAATCTTGTAACTTAATTCTTGGAAAAGGCTTAGTTGGAACTATTACTTCCACATTATATAGTTTCTTTATCTCTTCACCATATAACTCTTTAACTTTACTTAAACCAGCTATCAAGATATCTTCTTCTATTTCCATTACGTCTTCATATGAATCAATATAACTAAATTCTAAGTCGAATCCTGTAAACTCAGTTGCATGTCTATTTGTATTAGAATTCTCTGCTCTAAATACTGGACCAACTTCAAAGACTCTTTCCATACCAGCAGCTATCGCCATTTGTTTATAAAACTGTGGACTTTGCGCTAGATAAGCTTTTCCTTTAAAGTATTTAACTTCAAATACATCACTGCCTGATTCAGAAGCAGCCCCTATTAACTTAGGAGTATGTATTTCACTAAAATCATTCTTATATAAGAAATCTCTCATCGCTTCTACTAAACAACTTTGTACTTTAAACATTAAAGCATTCTTTTCATTACGTAAATCTAAGAATCTATAATCCATTCTAGTATCTAAGTTTGTACCATTTAAATCTTTATAATTTATTGGTAATTCTTCTACTGGTTCACTTGTGATTTCTATTTTAGATGGTATTACTTCTAATCCACCTAGTTTAACTTTTTCATTTTCTAATACTTTTCCTGTTACTTTAACTGTACTTTCTACTTTTAAACTCGTAACTATTTTATTTAATTCCTCTAAACTGCCATCTTTTTCTAAAGTTACTTGTACACTACCAGACTTATCTCTTAAGATAAGAAACTGTACATATTGTAAGTCTCTTACCTTTTCGACAAATCCATGTAATTCAACTTCTTGATTATAGAAGTTTTTTAATTCTGAAAACTCAATTTTCTTCATTTTTCTTTTCTTCTCTTAATGCTAAACCAAGTTCAATTAATTGTGCTTCATCTACACTACTTGGACATTCACACATTAAGTCAGTCGCACTTGCAGTTTTAGGGAACGCAATAACATCACGAATATTTTCAGTCTCAGCAAGTAACATTGTAAGTCTGTCTAAACCAAGTGCAAATCCACCATGTGGAGGACAACCATATTTTAAAGCATCAACAAAGAAACCAAATTTATTTTGAATATCTTCATCAGTTAACTCTAATGCTTTAAACATTGTCTCTTGTACTTTTTCGTCATGGATACGAATAGATCCACCACCAGCTTCATAACCATTAATAACTATGTCATAAGCTTTACTATAACAATGAGCTTTATCTGTTAATAACTTATCAACATCTTCATCTTTAGGACTAGTAAATGGATGGTGACAAGCCATATATCTTCCTTCTTCTTCGCTATATTCGAAAGAAGGGAAATCAGTAACCCATAATAATTTATAATCGCCTGCTTTAATTAGATTTAAATCACGAGCTAATTTACAACGTAATGCTCCAAGAGATACTTTAACTACTTTGAAGTCTCCACTAACAATTAATACTAAGTCATTATTTTCAACACCAAGTGTTTCTCTAACTCCATTAACTTCAGCTTCACTCATTACTTTAAAGATAGAACCACTTACTTCTTCTTGATATTTCAAGTAAGCAAGTCCACTAGCTCTATAAGTCTTAACATAATCAGTTAATTTATCTAAATCTTTTCTAGAATACTTATCAGCTATATCTTTAACAACGATAGCATTAATAATACCACCATTATCAATTACATTTTTAAATACTGTAAATTCTGTATCTTTAAATACTTCAGTAATATCTTGAATTTCCATACCAAATCTTAAGTCTGGTTTATCTGAACCATACTTAGCCATTGCTTCATCATAAGGCATTCTCATTAAAGGAAGTTTTACATCTATACCTTTAACTTCTTTGAAAATACTAGCTACTAAGTTTTCTCCTAACCACATTACTTGGTCTTCATCAACAAATGACATTTCAACATCGATTTGTGTAAATTCAGGTTGTCTATCTGCTCTTAAATCTTCATCTCTAAAACATTTAGCTATTTGGAAATATCTTTCAAATCCAGATACCATTAATAATTGTTTAAATATTTGAGGTGATTGAGGTAATGCATAGAACTTACCTTTATTAACTCTACTAGGTACTAAGTAGTCTCTAGCTCCTTCGGGAGTTGACTTACATAAAATAGGTGTTTCTACTTCTAAGAAATCTAAACTATTTAAGAACTTTCTAGTAGCAAAAGTAATATCATTTCTAATAACAAAATTATTCTTTAATGCTTCTCTTCTTAAATCTAAGTATCTATATTTTAATCTAGTATCTTCTAAAGCATTAGTTTCATCTTGAATAGCAAATGGAACTTCTTTTGACTTGTTGATAAGTTCTAACTTACTAACTTCAACTTCTATTTCACCAGTTTCAATCTTATTATTTTTGCTTTCTCTTTCTACAATTTTACCAGTTACTTTAATTACATATTCATTCTTTAAAGATTCAGCTACAGAGTAATATTCACTTTCAGGTCTTACAACTACTTGCATAATTCCTGCTCTATTTCTTAAATCAATAAATACTAAACCACCAAGGTTTCTTACCTTTGAAACCCATCCAGTTAAAGTAACTTCTTCTCCAACATTTTTAATATTATAATGTTTAAATTTTTCTAACATATTTTTTCTCCCTTTCTTTTTATAAATAAAAAACAGTTAAACATCCACAAGGGACGAATAACTGTTAAATCCGCGGTACCACCCAAATTATTATGATAAACATAATCTCTTTATATATAACGGCTATTAACCGGACTAGATATGAATTCTCTAATCAACTCCTGAGTGTCTTCTTATGTATCCTATATTAGTTTCCACCAACCACTAACTCTCTAGTATATTTTTACATAATACTCTTCTCAATCAACATTTATAACGCTATTTTAAAGCTAAATCTTCTTATTGTCAAATTATTTTTTTATAGAAGATGTCGCTAAATCTTTTTGAGCAATTGTTGCCCATTCTACTAAAGATTTCTTAAAATCATTAGGATGCATCATAACATACATTACTACTGTATCTAAATCATTATAATCAAAAGCATCATTTCCATCATAACGACTTATCATAAATAGAATTTCTTCTACTGTTGAAACATATTCTTTAGGATATCCTGTTTTTAATGTCGCTTTTCTTACTAATTCGGTTCTTTCTTTTTTTACCAATTCTTCAAATTTCATTTGAGTTTCAACTACCATATTAATAGTTCTTTCCTTAGTTTCTTCAGGTAAATCATATAAAATATCACTAGAATATCTTTCTCTGTTATTAGCTTTTCTACTTTGTTTAGCAGCTTTGATAAAATTTCCTATAAAATCTTTTAAACCTAAAACAAATTCTATAACCTTATGAGATAACTCTACTTTTTCAGCTGGTATAATTCTTTCACGTTCTTCTTTTTCAGCTATTTCTCTTTGTCTTTCTTCTTCAGCTTTTCTTCTTTCTTCTACTACAATAGCTACTTTTTCTTCAATTATATCTTCACATTTTTTTATATCAGCTAAAATATCTTGAATACAATTAGTTCTTCCCATATAATTTTCTAATTTAATTGGTAATTTAACTCCAAAAGACTCAGTATCAACTGCATAGTTCATTGAATCATCAATTATTCTACTTACTCTATATGCACATTGAGTTTCAAAATCTCTATAATATCTTGCATAATGTTCTATTAATGCATAATCTAATTCAGTATTATTCATCATACTAGGAAATAGATTCCAATTTGTTTCATAATATTGATCTAAATCAACATTATTTCCTTTAATTTCTACTATATGTTTTTTCTTTTTAAATAAATCAAATAAACCCATTTTTTATTCCTCTTTTTCTTGATTTGTTATGGTATATTACACCATAAGTATTTTAAAGTCAAATTTTTCTATTACTTATCTTTCTTAATTTCATTATAACAAAAAAAGATATTCAACTAATTAAATATCTTTTATACTTTACATCTATCTAATATTATCAATATTTCCTTTTAAACAAATGACACCCCAACCTACTAGTTCATCTCTATAAGGTTCATATATATCATTTAATAAATAAATTCTTTTATTATGATAAAATGCCATTGCAATTTCTGCTAAAGTATTAGGTCCTATATAATTTTCAATTCCATTTTTTTCTACATTAGCAATTAAAACTACTTTATTTTCAGGATTTACAATTCTATCAAAATGCGCACGTGAAGCTACTACCTTTGCTTCACCTCTCATACATTCTTCTGGAAGTAATACATCATAGCCTCTACTTTGTAATACTAAAGCCATCTTTAAAATATCATCTTTTACTTTCATACTTCCACAAACTACAATATTTCTATTATCTTTAGTATCTTTTTCTCTTTTTGGAAGGTTTTCATCTCCCATTATTAAATTATATATTTCTACAACAAAACAAACCTCTTTTTCTAACAAAGCACATATCATTACAATATCTTTTATTTTAGTATCTATATCACTTGTCGCAGATAATTCTGCTCTTAATTGCTTAACTTTTAAAGCCGCTTCATCATTTGTCATATCATCTATTTCAGGTATTTGTTCAAATGATTCTTCATACCATTTTACCCATTCTTCTCTATTCATATTTGAATCAGTAAAATATTTTTCTTCATAAGCTTGCAATTCTTCTAAACTGTTTATTTCTTCATCCTTAACAATTTCAATTAAGTAATCTACTAAAAATTCATTTTCGCCATATTTACAATCTTCTAATTCTTCCCAAAAATGCATTTTACCACCTCATGTATCTATATATATTATACACTACTATTTATGATAAATCATAATTCCTGCATCTGTGTTTACAAATTTTTTAAAATCATATTCTTCACTATCAAAAAAGTTTGTTAATTTCTCATGCATCCTATAAACATAAGTTAATGCGATACCTTTATCAGTTAATCTTAAGTTTCCTAATAATCTCTTATAATCATTAGCATCATTATAGTAAAAAATATTCGACAAATACACTAAATCATATGATTCGTTTAAAGTACTTACTAATTCAAATATATCGCCCTCATAAGTTCTAATCACTACATCATCAAGACTTTTTCTTAATAAATCATACATATCATCAGTTTGTAAATATCTATTTTGATTAACAGCAGTTGCTACCATATATGGTTCACTTGAAAATAATGTTGAATTATAAATATCTTGCCAATCAAAGAAATTAAATAAACCATCCCAAAATTCTTTACTTTCTTCTCCTAGAAATTCACTAATTCTATCATACATATCATCATATACTTCTGCTCTATTAGTTGCTTCATAAAAGAAATCTAGATATTCTTCTCTCTTCAATGCTTTTATTGCTGCCATTTTTAAATACATAAAATATTTAGGAAAAACACTTATATCAAAAGCATCTATCTCTCTAACACCTTCTAAAATACTATCAAGTATTTGATCACCTGATGCAATAACCATCAATGCTTTATCTCTATTTTTAAAATACTCATAATAATCTTGAATTCTTTCATTACTTATCTTATATATAGCAGATGTATTATGAAACATTTCTTTATCTCCAAAATTAAATTCAGCTCTCGATACAATTCTTTGTGCTTGTCTTACTATTTCATTTTTTACTATACTTTCACCCATAAGCATCCCTCAATAGTTGTGTATTATAACATAGAAAAAACTAGAGTCAAACTCTAGTCAATTTTTACTTAGAAACAATTGTTGTAGTTCTTTGTTCACGTTGAGTATCTGCTTTAACTCTTGCCAAAATCTTTTTAAAATCAGTTAACAATTCTTTTGTAGTAGAAACATTTTTATAGAATTCCAATCCTCTAGGTGAAAATTTAAAGACTGCTTCTTTTACTCTTTTAGCTCCTACACCATCTAAAGCCAAATCATCAAATAACTGTAGACAATCGCCAATACTTCTGCCTTCACCCAAAGCAACTAATAATTCATAAACACTATTTATATAAAGTCTTCCAAATTCTGTTTTACCATTAATCTCCACTAATACTTGCCACTCACCAACTAATTCAGGTAAAACCATCTCAGAACCTTTATCTAAAATTTCTGGTATTTTATCAATTATTTCTTTATCAAAAGCTTCTCTTCTAGCTTTTCTTTGTTCATTAGAAATTCTAGCATTTTCACTCATTTCTCTTCTTTTATTTTTATATTCTTCAACTGTTAAACCTGTAATAGCAACATATACATCATCTACACTATTAACATCATCAGAACAAATAATTTCAATTTTAGATAAACCATTTGGTGCTCCTAAAACTACCAAACCTTTCATATCACAATATAAACCAAAACCATTCTGCTTAGCTGTTAATAATTTATCAGCTATCTTATCAAGACTATCTCTTAAATCTGGATAATAAGTAGGATATCTATTCTTTCTCATTTTATATCACCATCCTATTCTAATTTTATCATTCAAACTAATAACTCTCAATAATTAAATAGAATCTTCGCCAAGTCTTTTCAATAATTCATTCATTGCTCTAGCTACTACTTTACAACTACTGTTTAAGAATTCTTCATAAGTAACAACATTATCATTGTTAGGTACATCTGAAATACTTCTAATAATTAAGAAAGGAACATGACTTAAATAACATACTTGAGCTATACTAGCTCCTTCCATTTCTACACATAAAGCATTAAATTTACTATTTATCTTCTGACTCATTTTTAACTCAGTACAAAAGATATCTCCAGAAGCAATAACTCCTCTTTTAAAGTTAACATCTTCAATACTTTTTAAAACACTATCAGCTAAAGTTAATAAGTATGTATCAGTATCAACATAAACTCCTACACTAGGTATATATCCTTTTTCATGATTAAATGCTGTAATATCAAAATCATGTTGTACTAACTTTTCTCCTAGTACTATATCTCCTACACAAAGTGATTCATCTACTCCACCAGCAACACCTATATTAAATATATAATCTACTTTAATATTATCAATTAGTATTTGTGTAGTACGCGCAGCATTTACTTTACCAACACCACTTTGTACTAAGACACATTCCACTCCATTTATAGTTCCTTCATAAAAAGTTAATTCAAATATTTTATATTCTTTCTCTAATTCTAAGTATTTCTTTAACTCTATTAGTTCTTCTTCCATTGCAAAGATAATTCCAACACGTTTCATCTACATCACCTGTGGGTATTATAACAAATGCATTTAATTAAGACAAACAATACTCCATTTAATCATTAAAAAAAGAAGATTACTCTTCTTTCTTAGCTTTCTTTCTAGTAGTTGTTTTCTTAGTAGTTTTCTTTTCTTCTTTAACTTCTTCTACTTCTTTAGTTTCTTTTACTTCTTCTTTTTTCTCTTCTTTAACAATTGGTCTTTTTACAACGTGTCTTTCAAACTTAGTTTCTTTTTCTATTTGACGTATTAACTCTATTGTTTTCATTTGTAAGTCATCTAAAGTACCATCATTTACTAGTTCATAATCGTATTCAATTTCATCAACCAATGCTTCAGTAACATGAGCTTTTTGATCCTTAGTTAGTCTTGAAGTAAAGTTAGGTCTTGTTAAATGTACTGTAACAGTCTCTGGATAAGCTAACTTAATAGCAGCAAACTCTTCAGGTAATCTACCATCACTTATTGTAATGATATCAAAATATCTAGAATAAATATCTATATCTTGAATTATTCTCTTAATAAAGAAATATTCATCTATTTGTTTTCTTATTAACTCAGTACCTAAATCTTGTAATAATTGTCTTGGTTTAGTTTCGTTATCTCCATCCCATTTTGCTATCTCTTTAGCATACATCTTAATGTAATAAGCTATTTGAATATTAACTACATCTAATCCTCTACTTCTATAATACTCTGCCATATATTCAGCAGAAGAATCTTTTCCGCTATTAGCTTTACCACCTAATAAAATTATTTTCATAAAAACATCTCCCTTTTACAGATAAAAAGCCGATAGTATTAAATTCTATCGACTATATTTTCAAATATCTATATCCATAATAACAAAAATATTATTAGTATACAATAACGAAAAATATATTATTTTATTATAAAAATATAACTATTTTTTATAAATATTTTTTTATTTCTTAAGCCCTGCTGCTGCAAAAGCCGATTCTATTCTTTCTGTTTCTACATAGCCGTTTATTCCACCAACTACTTTACTTTTTTTTACAATCATTGTAAATGGTGTTCCAGTAAATGAAGCTCCAAATCCTTCGTAATCGCCTTCACCCTCTAAAGCTACTAATACATCATAATCTTCTTGTGTCATTTGTGTAACATCAACATATCTAGCAACAATACCATATTCATCAGCTACTTCAGCAAGTAATGGTGCATAAGCTTGGCAATAACCGCAAGTTGGAATACCTAACCAAACTACAATAGTTTCATTTTTAGATTCTGTAACTATATCAGTAACAGATATTTCTTTAAAAGCACTAGTATCATAAGAGTCATTAGTTGTATTACTACTAGTACCATTTATTTTATTTTCTAAAGTAGTAACTCTTTCAGTTAATTCATCTATGTCAGCATTTAAATTTCTAACATTTATAATTCCTATTACTAGAGCTACTATTAATATAGCACCTATTATAAGTATTGTATTACTTGTATTATTGTTTTCCATAAAAACTCCCTCATTTCAATTAGTTATTATATTTATTATATCTTATAAAGTATTAAAAAACTAGACATCTCTATCTAGTTCTTTTTAGATTCACTAATTACTTCATCTTTTTTTAGTAAATCTTGTTCTTCTTTATCTTCCTCTACTTTATAATCTTTATTATATAAGACAAGTTCTCCTTTTTGATGCGCTATCAAAATATGTTTCCAAATACTTGAATGCACATATCTAGCTTTTCTAGGATCAACCAAATACCTTAACGTATACTCGACATAATCTCCTACTACTTTACAATAAACAACAGGTTTATACTCTGTATAATAAATTCTATAATCCGTAGAAATATCTTGAATATCCTTCTTCACCGTATCAGGTACCTTGTCAATAACATCATTCTTATTAACAATTCTATAAAGTATTTTACGTACACGTTCAATACTAAAATCTAATGGGACATTAACAACTATTTCATTCCATACATACTTAAATCCTTTATCATAATTACGTAGTGGATAACTAAATATCGTTGAATTAGGAACATGAGTAATAACTCCCGTACTTTGCCCTATAAAATCTCCGTTATCTACTTCTAACAATTCAAAATTAAGTGTATTTATATTAACAACATCACCCTTATAATTATTAATCTCAATTCGATCTTCGACATTAAAAGGCTTTACTGTTTTTATATAAATACCAGCAAACCAATTTAAAATAATATCTCTTAAAGCAATAGTAAATCCTGCTGATATAAAACTTATTATTGTAATAAATCCTGATAAATATTTACTCCATAATAAAATAAAAATACCTAATTTTAAGAAAGATATAATTACCTTTAACTTCTGTGTATATAAATATTCTTTTTTACTATCTTTTATCTTTTTAAAAAAACGAATTAATACTCTTTTAATAACATCAAATATTATAAAAAATACTAATGTTTTAAATATTAATATCCAGTAT
>CAVAGO010000058.1:0-13512 GCA_963588075.1 bacterium
GTGTTATATAGTAAATACTGTAAATGTAAAATCATTTGAAACTGATTCTGGTTTCGAATGTGAATTTTCGCTTTATAAACAAGACTACGAACCTCCTTCTTCAATTGTATCAGGAACTTATAATTTTGTACAAGAATTAGTAGGAACCACTTATAGAGCAGTATTAAAACCTGAAGAATATGAAAATTTAATCAAATTTCAAATGTTATATAAACATTTATCTTCGGTTTATAATACTTTATTTTATGATTCTCATCTAAATACTTATGTAATTAAAGATTATAAAGCTGTATATAGTACTAATGAGAACAATTATAATATAAATACAAATACTTTAGGTAAAATGAACGGATATTTTAGAGCAACTGTGAATAATTTTAGTGTAAAAGCTAATAATTCACATGTTAATAGAGACGATCATTGTTGTTATGATAATTTTTTAAATAAATTTATTTCAGAACATCTAATTTTTAGATATTTTGATAATTTATTATTAACAATTGATCCTTTATTACCGTTAGATAGAGTGGCTTACAAACGTTCAATATTCGGTTGTCTGGAGACAAGATCTGTGTCTAATTATAAAAACAAGTTCGTTTCCCCAATCAATATTGATATTTGTCAACCAGGTATATCACCTCTATTTGTTGGAAAAACGAATATTTTACATTTGGATAAGCCAATTCCAGATATAAAAGATAAAGTTTTTCCAGAATCTTTGATAAATCAAATAACAAATTCTCGTTCAGCTGACTTAGAAATGTCTTGTAATGATAAATTCTATGCTTCACCTTCGGATTTAATCATCGAGACAATCGTTAGATATATTTTTAAGAAAACTGATGATTTTGTTGATAGATTTAAAACTCTTAGTGATAATATTGATCAATTACATGAAAGTGAGATAAAACCAATAGATATTTATTATCTATTTCCTCTTATTGGATATGTACTTGAGAAAACTATCGAAGAGCTTTATGAAGATAACATTATCCTTAAATGAAACCAAAGTATTATTTAATTAAATATTTAATTAAAGGAGTTTACAAATTATGGACGCAAATGTAAACGAAGAAGTAGACATGGATTTGCTCGTTAAAGAACAACCAGATGTTGAAGAAGATTATCGCGAAGAAGTAAATAAAGATGTTGAAGAACAGAAACCTAATCCTGATGAAGTAGTTAAAGCTGATCTTGCTATGGATCCAGCTGCTGCTACAGAAAGTTTTATTCGTAAAAGATTTGGTCTTTCTGTTGAAGAAATGGAAGATGAAGAAGCAGTACAGGAAGAAGCTGGTGAAGATCTCGTAGAGAATGCTGAAACTGTTGTAGAAGATGAAGATACTCTTCTTGGAGTAACTCCTGCTCCTGAAGCTACTGTAGTTAGTGTTACACCTCCTGTTGGTGGTGAAACTGAAGTTGTTCAGGAAGGTGGAGATACTTCTATTGCTAATATCGAAACGGATACAGTTGTTGAAGAAGTACCTGTATCAACTGAACCAGAAACAGCAGCAGAAGTATCATCTTTGGAAAATCTTCGTGCTATTTTCTCTCGTGAAGATGAAGAAGCTGGTGCAGAATCTCCAGATGTTTCACTCAATATCGAAACTCCAAATAATGATGTAGATATTGATCTCGAAGGAAAAGCTGTAACTATTGAACCTGCTGGTGAAGATGATGATGTTACTGAAGAACCAGCTTCTGAACCTGCTGATGAAGGTACAGATAACGATGTTCCAGCTCCAGAAACAGAAGATGGAGAAAAAACAGAATCTGAAAACGAAGATACTGAAAAAGCTGCAGAATCTTGGTGGATGATCTAATTTAAATTATTAAATTTAAATAATAGGATATAGATGAATAATCTATATCCTATATATTGAATCTTAAAAACTAGGAGAATTAAATAATGTCTAGCAAAAAGAAATCAAATAAAACTACAGTTACATCAACTGTGGATACAGAAGTTATAAAACAAACTACTGATGAAGTTGCGGTAGCTCAAAACGAAGTAACAGAATCTGAAACTACTGTAGAAGAAACTAAAGTTGAAGAACCTGTTGTTGAGGAAACTCCAGTAGTAGAAGAAAAACCTGTTGAAGATGAAGTTGTTGTAGAAGAAACTCCTATCGATATAACTCCATCTATCGATGAAACTGTAAAAGAAGAAATCGAAACTACTGTAGAAGAAACTAAAGTTGAAGAACCTGTTGTTGAGGAAACTCCAGTAGTAGAAGAAAAACCTGTTGAAGAAACTAAAGTTGAAACAAATGTTGAAGTTAAATCTGGTAAAGTTGAAATGAGTGGATCTGCTTCAGATGTTCAAGTAGAAATGTCAAAGAAATATAAAGTTAAATTTGCTCAATCATATTTTATGAAAACTTGTGCAGCAAATCGCGAACTTTCTCTTTTCTCCATGCTTGAAACATGGATGATTAATCGTTCTGCATATATAGGACTTCTTAACATGACTGATTATGATTATATTAAGAAATTTATGGAAGCAAATACTATTACTTATAAATATAAAGTGGTATCTGCTGAAACTAAACAACAGTTCCTTTCAAAACTTAATTTCAATACACAATATGCTGTATCTCATAAATAAATAGATGCAAATACTATTTATTAATAAAAAGGAGAAAATATTGTGGCCGTAGATGTTTCTAAATACACAATAGATACACCAGTTTTAATCAAAATTATGTATCCTGTTGGTCTAGAAATACCAGAATTAAACACAAAAGTTCCATTAGAATCGTATGCTTCTATTGCACAAATAATAAGTATAATGAATCGTGGAACTGGAGTAGATATTCAATTTCCAAAAGAATCTACTGAACACGAAATATCTAAAAAAATTGAAGATATAATGCTTGATTACAAAGCAAAAGTAGAAATAGCTGAAGAAAAAGGATATATAGTTGAAAATGATATAGAAACAGCTTTGGACGCTATTCAATTAAAGAATGAAACCTCTATGACCGAAAAGGAAAAACAAGAAGAACTTGATCATCATCTATTTGATTATCCAGATATTCTTGAACGTATTTATAACAATCTTAGAGGTTCCGAACTTGATAGAATATTCGAAACTGATGATTATAAACATGGTGTGGATATCATTAAAGAAGCAGAAAAGAAACGAAAAGCGGAAGAAAGAGTCAAAATGTTTAAATCTGGATCACTTAAAGAACGTAATAAATACGATCTTTCGATGATTGGATTTACAAAAAATCTTGTTCCACATGACGATCCAATCTTTACTGAAAATATTGATATCGAATTTATTACAGATAAATAAAAAAAAATATTATAAGAACTGGTGGACATTTAATCCACCAGTTCATTATTTTCGATTTAAATCAAAATAATTAATATTATTTTATAATTTATGCGGCTTTCTTAACACCATCAACCAATGCTTTAACAATTTCAATACCAGCATTAATTCCTTCAAGCAAGAAGTTTGGCATACCTACCTGAATAGTATAATTTGTACCAACTTTACTTTCTGTACCATCTGCATTTTTCTTAACTCCACTATCTCTGTAGTTAACTTTAAATGCTGCTAATGGCGTTTCAACAAGAGTATGATCATCTTTACTTGTCGGAAGTTTATCCTTTACCAATTCGCCAACAGTTTTAGCGTATTCTGTAACCGTTTTACTAACCATTTCGGCTGTAAATCCTTTTCCCAACTTGCCTGCAGTTGCTGCTGAGATTTCTGCATGTCTAATTGTAACCATAATAGGTCCTCCAAATAAATAAATTTATTTATAATAAATAAGCAGTATTAAAACTACTTTTTATTCATTAATATAATATATAAATAATTTTGTTTTTAATAAAAAGATTACTAAATCGATTCTCAATACTCATTAACAATTTTCTTGAGAATCAATTTAGTGAATCCAGGCTTCACACCGTATACTGAGAAAATAATAGAAAAACAGTATTCGAAAAGGCTACATCGAATTTTATCTTAATATTTTTTATCATTTTCTAATATATACACATAAATGTGTAAATGTTTATTTAATATTTGAAATATTTATATATTATAACTTTGAACTTTATTAAAATATATAATAAGGATGAAATAATTTTTATGATTAACTTAATAAGGATGAAATAATTTTTATGATTAACTTAATAAGAATGAAACTTGTAAACTTTCTCGGTATTTATTTAGGCACAGGATTAACTGAATTTGAATTTACTAGAGATGGAAGCAATAATATAATTTTATTAGTTGGAATCAATGGTAGTGGAAAAACTACTGTATTATCAGAAATGACTCCATATCCACATGAAGCAAATGGACCAAGAAATAAATCTAGAATAATCCCAAATACAGTTGGTATAAAAGAATTAGATTTATTAGTTGATAATTATGTTACTTATAAGATTAAAATAGTTTATGATAATATAAAAAAGCAAACAAAATGTTTTATACGAAAGATTATCGATGGTTCCGACCAAGAACTCAATCCAAATGGAAATGTTGAATCATATATAGAAATAATTGAAAATGAATTAAGAATAACAAAGGAATTTACTTCAGTAGGATTTCTTAGTAAAAATGTTAAAAATTTCGTTGAAATGAAACCTGCTGATAGAAATAATCATGTGTCAGAATGGATGGTCGAAATAGCAGAATTTCTTGATGCCTATCATATTTCATCTAAAATTCTAACTAAATTAAAGAAACAGATAGATTCTTATAATAAACAAATAGGTAATATGAGTTCAATTAATTATGAACTTGAACTTAATTTTATTAATTCGTCAATCAAAGATATTAATGATAAAATTAATAATATTACTAATAATATTACTCAATTAAATACTTATCAAGAACAATTTAAACCATTAGTTAGAACTGATCAAGAATTAAATAACTATAAAATACAATATAAATCGATGGTTAATAGAATTAAAAAATCTCTTGATGAATTTTATACTAAATATGAATCGCTCAATTCAATTAACATATCGTCTCCAGAACAACTTGAAGACGAATTAAATAAAACACAATACCAAATTGATAATATTAAAGATAATCTTGATAATATCGAATCTAGATTAATGCAGATTCAAACTGAAATAATAATGAATAAATCAATGTTAAATCAAGATTCTAAACTGTCTCAAGTTGATATAAATTCTATTATTGCTACTATTGAAAATAATGATAGACTTAGTAATGATATACAATCCGAACTGATTGATTATTTAAATAAATATAATACATCTGATATAAAAGAGTTACTTGTTGATAATCAGAATGATTTAAGTAAATTTCAATTCTTTATCAAAACACTTGATGAAAAGTTTATTTTATTGAATAATATATTGCCGTTTGATTATGTTAAAGATATGAGTAAACTCGATGATATAATAAACGAAAAAACGAATTATAATAATAAAATAAATGAAATTATCGATAAAAGTAAAAATGAGTTAGATACTATAAATAAAGAGATCTATCGATATACAAATGGAAATATAGATAGCCAAATATTAATGAAACGTCCAGATTTTTGTAAATCTCATAAATGTGGAGTTATTGATGAACTTCTCAAATATATAGATCCAAAAGAAAGTTTAAAAGAACTTTATCAAACGGCAGATAAATTAAATAAAGATATTAGTGAAAAACAACTAGAAATGAATGATATTGAAGATGACTTAAAAAAGATACAAAAAAGTCATGAAATTATGCTTGAAATCGATCAATTTGTGTATAAAAATGCTGATTTAATAGCATTGATGCCGCCTATAATTTCTAATTTGATGTCAAATGACCTAGGTAGTATCTATACCCATATTAATGAAATTACATTAATTCTACAGGATTTAGTCGAAATTAATTCACTTTATTACAAAAAAGAAGAATTAGTTAAATCTATTAGCGATTTGAATAATATCAAAAATCTTATTACTACCAATAATTTTATTGGTGAAAAAATTAAGAATCTTTTATCCGAATCAGATACACTCAAAAATCAAAAATTGAATTTATCCAATAATTATTTCAAATTATTAGATAAGAAAGATACATTAAATAATTATGCCGATAAAATAAAAGAAAGAGATAGAGATTTAGTTATTTATAATTCAAATGTAGAATATAGTGAAACTTGTAGAAAAAATCTATTAATATTAAATAAAAATACTTATGTATTTAATTCAAACTTAAAACAGATAAATAAACTCAATAATGAGAAAATCGAATTGGAAAATAAGTTATTTGATCTTAATAAGAAAAGAGATGAAATGACTACTTATTATGTGAGTAAAAAACAAATTTAGAAAATGAGAAGTGAAGTACAAGAAGAATTTAATAAAATTAACGTACTTAATAAAATTTGGAGTCCAAAAGTTGGATATCCGAGTTGGAAAATTCAAAGTTTTCTTAACAATTTAACTCTTAAAACTAATGAAGATCTTGAAAAAATGTGGGGAAGTTCTCTTAGAATCGAAGAGTTTGTTCTCAAAGACAATGAATTTAGTATCAAAGTTAATAAAGATGGAAATATTATCGATGATGCTAGTTTATGTTCTGGTGGAGAAACAGCAACATTAAATATTGCTATTTCATTTGCGATGATAGAAACTAATATTAATGAAAATGGATACGATTTAATTCGTATGGATGAAATTGATGGAGTATTAGATGATGTGAGAAGACAACAATTTATTCCAATGATTCAAGATGGACTTGAAGAATTGGGTTGTAACACATGTGCAATTATATCTCATAATAATGAATTTGATGACATTAATTGTGATATAATATTGATGAAAGGTGCGAATATTCCTGAAGAAAAACTTCAGAATAAAACGATTTTGTGGGAATATAAATAAAAAATAAATGAGAGAGTTTATTTATATTTTTGAAATTTATTTTATTATAAAAGGAGAATAATAAATGAACGAATGTAAATTGCCAATGGTTTATGTGTTTGAAGGTGGAGATGTTACTGGAAAAACAACACAATCTGAATTATTTACTAAAAAATTAAAAAATAGTATTAGATTTAAGTTTCCGAACAGAACTGTAGATTTAGATGAAGATAAAACTATTGAAGATTCAATATCAAAATGTAAAGAATTGGATATTATTCTTAATTCAATATACGCAAAAGATGTACAAATTGGTGAAAGCAATTCTAAAAAATACGACATTTATAAACTTTTTGACGAAACCTCGAAATATATTTATAATCAAAATGATATAAGCAAATTTGTCGAAATTTTAGATGATATTAATGGTGATAATGTATTAAATCTTATAAAATTAGATATAATTCTGAATGCTTATGATAAATTTCAATGGGTTAAGAATGAATATTATACAATCGTTAAAGAAAATAAATATGATAATATTATTTTAGACCGATTTATTCTTTCAGGATCTATTTACAATACATATACACCAGTTCAATTTATTAAAAATAAACTGAAATTTAATTCTTATAAATGGAATTTGTCGATATCAAAGAAAATTTATACAATTAAAGAAATTACTGATAATATATTATATGAATTAATTTATAATATAAATATACGAAATTCGAATTTAGATATGTCCAAATTCAATTTCTTTGAAATGTTTGTAAAAGGTTATAACGGAACACATGAATTTGATGTTGATATCGATAAACTTTTAATCAATTTCAAAACATTATTATTCAAACCTTCATCAATTCTTTATAGTAAATTTGAAAATGAAATAAAAAATAAAAGTATAGATAGAGAAGTTTCCAATTATGATACAGATATGATGATGAAATGTTTAGTAAATCTCAATTTTGCAAAACTATACGATAAAGTGGATTATATAATTAACACTGATTATTTCCTTACATTATCAAATGATCCATCTGTACAAGAATATTATAAAACGACTGATTCAAAAGAAACATTTTATCAATTACTTATCGATAAATTGAAAACTGAATAATATAAAACTAGAGGAGCAAAATACTCCTCTAGTTATTTTTTTTTATGCTTTCACATTATAAAGATTAGCAACTTCGAATCTTTCAGGATTCTTAAACCAATCTTTTTCCATTTGTTGAATTAATTCATCTCTTTCACTTTCGGCATTACTGAAATCATCTATTTTCATATCGATTTCAATTCCTCCATAAGTTTGTGTACCACTTTCATGCTTATACCGATTATATAAAGCAATTTTCATATCACAAACAAAAAGTTGAAGAAATAAAGTTTTCATATTTCTAGGAACAGTATCTAACGTTCGTTTAGCTTGCATTACTAACTCAAAATTTCTATGAGTTTGTAATGGCGGATCTATAACGATGATATCTGGTTCCTGAAATGTAATTTGGTAATAAGATCTAGTATGAGGCATAGCTGCTCTAGCACTTAAGAAAAATTGATTTAATACGAAATTTCCACCACTATATGTATCACTATTATCATTTCCACATATATAATAATTCTCTATGTCTCTCCAAACATAATCTTTAGTAGCATTTATACTTGCTATCGGATACTGTTTTGGAATGCGATATACTTTCCAATGATAAATTTTACCATTGAAATCTGTATATGGGATTGCATCTTCTTTAGTTATTCTAACATTAACTAATTGAGGATAATATTCACTAAATACATCTAAGGTTTCATCTTCTAGTACTTCATCAATAAAATCATCAGTAATTAATCTAAATATCTTATCACCAAGTGAACGTTTAAGTTTTCTTACAAGTTCTGATTTAGATATCATCACCAATTTACCTCTTTATTTTATTTCAAAGCTCCAAGAACTTGATTTACTTTGTAAACATTAGTAGGAATTTTTACGCTTCTACTATATTCTGGATTTTTAGTAAGATTGATGGTAATTAATCCTTCATTACTATAAGCAATATCACTCACATCTTTCATCGAGAATCCATAAATATCTTCAAGTAAAGGAAGAGATTCTTGTGATTTAAGAAGTTTCATAAATTCATCTTTTTTTCTACCTTCGGTCCAAGAAAGATGAATTCCTTTGAAATTTTCTTGAGAGGCGTCATAACTATCAACATCTCGTACAATTGAAGCTTCCTTAAATCCTGGAGCAGAACTAATACAATCGAGTGTAACAAGTCTCATTTCTCCATATTTGTACATATATGGATTTCCTGCTGCATCTTTCTTTTCTACATAATTTGGAGTCAAAACTCTAGTGGAAAGAGAAATGTTGCTTCCAGAATTTACCCAATCCCAAGGAATATATCCTTTAGGAGCTACAAATTGTATATCACCAATAATATCATTTCCTTGACGATGATAACGTACAAGTCGGTGTGAAATATTATCATGATCAACAGTCATAAAGCGTTCGCGACTGCAATTTGGTTCCGGATGATCCAATTCACCAAACCAAGTACCACGATGAACGAGTTCATTAATATACATTGAATCGTGTAAAGCTGCCCAATAACCTTCGGCAGCATACATACTTCTATTTCTAGAAATAGTATCCATACTAATCCAAAGCATATCTTTAATAGTTTTAGTTTTTTCATCAATCTTACCATTACTTAATTTTTGTAATGTATTAAAAGATTCGATAGTAAACATATCTTTTGAACTAAGATCGATTACTTTTCTATCTGAACTAAATAAATCAGCCATTTATTTAATCCTCCTGTTTATTAATTTCTTTAGTATAATTTGATTTTATGTGATATTTCCAAGGATTTAAAATCTTGAATATATTTGCACATTTACCATCTCCAACACCATATTGTGGAAGAATATGTTTCATTCCAACGATAGAAGGAGGACAATGAGTAACTAAATCATTTACATTTGCGACTAATATTAATCTAGAGAGACGAGTTTGAATTCGTTCCCAAGATTTTTTACATACTTTATAAAATACTCTAGGAGATCCAATTGTCATAGCGGTAATAGTAGGAACAGAATTTCTGAACATTTCAGGAGATTCTAATTGTTCAACATAACGATAAGTCAAATCTTCTAAACATAATTGAGACATCGCTCCCCCATAACTATGACCAAAAATTTCGATATCCCTAACTTCATTATTTTTACAAATGTTTTTAATTTGTTGATGAAGTTCATCTTGAATAGATTTATAGCTTTTTGTGAATCCAATATGTGTTTTATAAACAACTTTCATATTTTTATATGGTTTAATCTTAAATAAACCAAAATAAAAGAAATTTATTATCCAATCGAATACACTTTCCGAATCTTGAAATGCTATTTGAATCAATTTAAGATGCGAAAGATATCTAATTTTATAATTAGTTTGATTTTTAAGTCCGGAATTAATCCAAGGATGATTAACATTATCATCAAAAAACGGAGAATTTCTAGCATAAAAATCTTTAATATACTTCCAATTAAATTTAGGTTCTTTTACATTTTTGTACCAAGAACCAAGGTGTTTAGATTTATTATAGAATTTATTCATAATTATAAACAAAACTCCTTAATAATATAGTAAATATTTTTTAATATATTAAAATGTCAAAATTTAAAAGAATCAAAAAAAAAGAAAGAGGATAGATAGTTATTCTATAATTTCTTTCTTTAGCTTAAAGTCATCTTAAATAAAATTTATTTCAGATTATTGAAGAATTTATCTCTTTCGGTCTGATTAAATTTTGTAAAACAACATTTACCTTTACCAAATATTTTTCCACTAATAATGATATCTTTATATTTAGTAAATTTGCAAAGGCTCCAAGTTTGATTTTTAGAATCGAATTTGATTCTAAACCCATTACTAGTTCTAATTTCATTTTCATAAATTTTGAACTTTGCTTTAATTTCATTAATATTTCGTAAAATATCAATGTCTGTTGAAGAAGAATATTCTCCAATTACTTTACCATTACATCTAATTAGACCAGATGTGAATGCCAATGAATTGCCTTTATGGCTAATAAAAATTAATGGAAAATTTTTCATAATCCCACCCTTAAAAAATATATTTAAAGAAACAAAGATTTAAAATCTCTATTTCCTTATATCATTACTCTCTATTATAATAATATATAAATCATTTAATTTTGATTTAATTTATATATTCTATATATGTAAAGGAGATTAAATTATATGAATTCGGATAAAATCTTTGATGGTGGTTATAAATTAACTGATTTTCCAAATCATAAAAATATAACTTATGTGGAATGTAATATTCACGGATTAACTCCTTGTTCATATAAATTAGGAGTTTGTGATAAATGTTACAAAAAAGAGAGATATATTAAATATAAAGAACAAAATATTAAGAAATTAGTATTTTGTTTATATCACGATCTTCAAGAACCAGATTCATCAGGAAGATGTAAAATCTGTCAAAGTTATAAAAGAAGATTGAATAAAATTAAATAGTTTAAATAACTATTTAATATATCATTTTTAAGGAGTGATTATACTAAAATGATGCTAGGAAATATTGATGAAGATGGAAGCTTCTCTGAATATAAATTGAATAAAAAACGAAATACAAAAATTAAATCTCATTTAGTTTCAGAAAGATTTTTACTTTCAATAATTAAAGTTTTATCTTCTAGTCTTACTATTAGACGCAGAAGTTTAAATAATATAAAACGTTTTCTTGATATTATAGATAGACCATATTATTGTAGAGATACAAACATCGAAGCAATGTTATTAACTTGTGATATGTTAGTAGCAACAAGAATGTCGAATCCAAACACAATTATTGATATAAATACATTATTATTTAAAACTGATACACTACTTACTGATCAGTATGAAGAATGTAAAGATCATTTAATTCAACCTACAATGCAATTATCAAGAACAGAACAACCTGGAGATGAACTTGAATTTATTGACGTATCTCTCGATTATAATTTAAAATATAATAAAATTATAACTGAAAAAGACGATTTATATGATTTAGCTTCATCTATTACGACTTGTGCATATACAGATTTTAAAGATATATTTAAGAAATTTAGAAATATGGTTACTGATTTTTATAATTTCTTCAGATCTACTGATGTAGAATCAGATCAAAACCAAATTGTACATACAAGCGAACCAACATTTGTTGATTATCTTAAAGAAACTATGGATTCTATTAAAAATCCTGAATCAGCATTAGTAACAGGAATTCAATATTTGAATTCTTCACTTGGACCTCGCGGTGGATTTCAGAATAAAAATGCATATATATTTTATGCTAATACAAACTCATTTAAATCGGCATTTCTTCTTCATCTCGCAAGAATGATTCAAAAATATAATGTAGATCGTGTGATTAAAAAATACAAAGAAACTGGTAGAATTCCAACGATTTTGTTTGTTGAAGGAGAAAATGATGACGATGAAGATAATGAACGTTTATTCAAAATGGTTTGTCATAAAAATTTAGGAAATTGTACATCTAATAGTGAAATGGAACAAATGTGGTATAGAACTTATGGAACAGAAGATCAAAACCCAATAGATATTTCATTATTACACGTCGATGCTCGTTCGATGTCAGTAAATGATATCGACGATAAAATAGAATCACTTAATGAAGAGGGGTATGATGTAATATGTTGTATAGTCGACTATCTTGAAATGATTGCACCGGCTCCTGAAGATTCTAATAAAGATATTCGTCTCCAATATAAAACTATTGCGGAATCGTTATTAAATTTAGCAAAAAATAGAAATATTCCGGTTATTACAGCTCATCAGTTAAATCGTGCTGGTGGTACTCTTCTTGCTAATTCTAAAATGCAAGGTCAAGTAAATGTATTGGCAAATATGACGAATGAATACATTGGTGAATCATATGCAATTGAAAAAGCAATGTCATATTCAGCATTTATTGATATTGAAGAACATAACGATAAACGATATCTAGTTTATAAGCGAAATAAATCGCGTTTTAAACGTTTTGGTAAAGAATATTTTGTACATGAAATTCATGATGGTATTATTCTTGATGATGATTTCGGATTATCTACTCCAATATCATTGGATAAAATTCCAGACGGAAATACTATTATAAATAATAACAATTCGAACGTGGGAGCAAGGGGCGTTTATGACATTAGATCTAAAAAAGAACCTCCTAAACCACAAATAATTGAAAATAAAGAACTTGAACAAAAAACAGAAAAACGTCATTCACCTATGTCCCTTTTATTGGATTTTAACGATTGGTATTTATATATCGATCGATTAGGATTGGAAAATGTTTGTGAACTTCAAGAGGAAGTTAGTCTTTTTAATAGTAAAAAAGAGACAATAGGTGAGATGGAATATTATTTCCTTAATTAAGGTGTTATGGTAATAAACAAAATAACTTACTTCCAAAAGTTAGTTATTATTCAATTTTACCTAGCATCAAATTAAATAATAACACTTTGTTTGTTACTTAACATATATTTAACTTCGCTTGTGAGAGATAGGAAATTTTTCCTATCTCTCCTTTTTTTTCGGGTTTTTAATCAAAAAAAAAAACATTGATAACACTAGATA
>CAVAGO010000059.1:0-13378 GCA_963588075.1 bacterium
ATATAGTAAAAATATTTTTTAATAACATTTTACACTAAGATACTATTATATAAGGATTATCTATTGTTCCTTCTCCTTTTATATTAGCATCTACACTTATATTAATAACAGGTCTTACATAAGAAGTACTAGTAATTAATATTCCTTCTCCAATCGCCCCATTAGACATTACATTCATCATCGCTACATTATTATCCATATTTATAAAGTAACTACTAGATGTTAAATAATTACCAGGAATACTCTTGTTATATAAATAATAACTAGTATTAGGTCTATTTCCTGCAGCACCAGCAAATACTACTTCATCTACTGATAACAATCCTACCTTACCAGTATATAAATTACCAGAACAATATAAATCAGGTGCTTCATCATTAAATATTCTTTCATACGCAGATGAATATGAAATATTATTAACATTTAAACTATATGAAGTATCAGTACAATAATCTCCATTTACTATATAGTTACTATATAAACTTAAATTACTTTGTAACCAAGAATTTAAATTATCTTTAATACTTGCATTACTTAATAATGCTAATGTATTTATTTGTTCTCCTTCACCTAATGTATTAGTATTATAAGCATACGTATTATTAATAACTCCATCTAATACTAATCTTACAGTACTATCCCCATTAATTCTAACTACTCTAAATAATAAATCACCTATTTTTACATAATTATTTTTTACATTACCTCTAAAATAATAAGTTGTTCCTTTATTATCTATTGTACTAAGTAATCCTTCATCCTCTGTTGCAACCTCAGCACCAATTCTTGTCTGTGCTACATTAATATTATTGTTAAGTAATATTAAATCTGAGAAAGTTTCAGTTACCATTGATTCATTATCTACTCTTAATAATCCTTCGAATTTAACTTTTTTATCACTACCTATTACAATTGAATATCTAACTGTTTCATTTCCTTCAATACTATATAAATTAATTAATTTATTATCTGTAATATTTTCTTTTATTGTATTAATAACATTACCTTCAGAATCTTTTATTTTTATAGTTATATTATCTACATTAGCTTTCTTAAAATAAACAGAATAATATATTTTTGATGCTGAATTATTAGTTATACTCAATGCATAAGTATGTTCTTTTGCATCATTAAAAGATATTTCATTTCCATCAGTATAATTAACTGTTAAATCCCCTTCATTTAAGATAATAGCCACAGTACCATTTACTTTTTCTTCAAATTTTACATTACTAAGTACAATAGCTAAAGCAATAATTACAACAAAAAAACTTAATAATAAAACTAGTATTAACCTATATTTATTATCTCCTTCTAATAATCTTGTCATAGCAATCATCCATTCTTCTAATAAAATTATATCAAAAATAATATTTTCTTCAATTAAAAAAAGCTATTTAAAGCTTTTTTATAAATATTTTTTATAATTTTTAAATTGACTGCCTATTTCTAAATCCGTTTTAGATAATTCTTTAAATAATTCTTTTTGTTTTCTATCTAATTTATTAGGTATTATTACATCAAGTACTACATACATATCACCTTTTTTACTTGATGTAGGGTCTTTAACACCTTTACCACGCAATCTTAGTTGATCTCCAGGTTGGCTACCTGCATCAACATCTAATACTACTGTACCAGTTAAAGTTGGTACTTCTTTTTTACAACCTAAAACAGCTTCTGTAATAGTAAGAGGTACATCTACATATATATCGTTATCTTTTCTTTCAAATAGTGGATGATCTTTTACAATAAATTCAATATAAATATCTCCATTAGGACCACCATTATATCCAGCAGCACCTTTACCACTTATACGTAATTGATGTCCATTATTAACACCTTCTGGTACTGTAATTTCAATTTCTTTATTTTTAACTACGTGACCAGTTCCACCACAATCACGACAGATATTTCTAAATGTTTTTCCTTTTCCATTACAATCTGGACAAGTAGATTCTGATTGGAATACTCCAAAAGGAGTTCTTTGTTGTGTTACAACTCTTCCTCTACCACCACAAGTAGAACAAGTTTCTTCTCCGCTTCCGCCTTTTCCATCACATTTAGAACATTCTGTATCTAAATCTATATTAATAGTTTTCTTACAACCAAATACAGCTTCTTCAAATGTTAATTTAACATTTACTAAAGAATCTCTACCTTTAGTAGGTCTATTTCGTGAAGAACCTCTACGACTACTTCCACCAAACATTCCACCGCCAAATAAATCATCAAATATACTTGATAAATCTATATCATCAGCTGAGAATCCTCCGAAACCACCAAAGCCATTGCCACCAAATCCACCTTGGGCAGCTCCTTGAGTAAATGCTTCATGACCAAATTGATCATATTGTTTACGTTTTTCCGCATCACCTAGTACTGCATAAGCTTCGCCAATTTCTTTAAATTTTTCTTCTGCTCCAGGCTCTTTATTAATATCAGGATGATATTGTTTAGCTAATTTTCTAAAAGCACTTTTAATTGTTTTATCATCAGCATTTTTATCTACACCTAATACATCGTAATAATTTCTACTACTAGCCATCTATTTCACCTCTTCTTGAAGTTTTATTTCATAATATTTATCAATTAATTCATCAAAATAATTAATTGCATTTTGATATACTTCTGGACTTTCTAAATCAACACCTAATACTTTAAAAGCATCAACTGCCCACTTATCAGAACCTAATTTCATAAATTCATAATAATTATTAAGCATTTCTTTATCTCCAGCTAATATCTTTCTTGCTACATTACTAGCAACACTTATACAAATAGCATAACTATATAAATAAAAATTCATATAATAATGACTTCTAGTCACCCAAGAATTACTAGCATATTTATCACTCTTAACCGCAGGTCCATAATATTTCTTTAAAGAAGTTCTAGCTTTTTTATCTAAGAAATCTTTAGTTATCATTCCACCATTTTTAACTTCTTTATACATTTCTTGTTCTATTTTACCTTCTCTAACAGCATCAAATAAGTTATTAGATATAACTCCTAACATATTCGCAATACCTGCTAATTTTTCTTCAGTTGTACTACCATGTTCAGCTAAATAATTAGAAAGTAAACATTCATTAGTTAACGAAATAACTTCAGCTACAATACTACCTACAAAACGATATTGTGGTGCATTATTTTCGTTAATAAATTGATGATGTACATTATGTCCTGATTCATGAGCAATTGTTGAAACAGAATCTAAGTTATAATTATAACTCATTAGTATTCTTGAATCTTGTAAAACAGTAGAAAAAGAATACCCACCACTACGTTTACCTTTATATTGGCAATAATCAATATATCTATTTTCGATAATCTTATCATATTTCTTTATATATTCATCACCAAGTGGTTTTAATGCTTCTCTAATTAATTCTTGTGCTTCCGGTATTGAATATTCTTTACTAGACTTAACCATCTCTAATGGTAAATCATATCTATGTAAAACATCTAATCCTAAAACATCTTTCTTTAATTCATAATATCTATGTAAAGATTTTAAATTATCTTCAGTTGTCTTAACTAAAGTCTTAAATACTTTATCACTCATATTAAGACAAAATAATTTAGCATTCCAAGAATCTTTATATTTTCTAATTTTAGCAACAGCTTCATTCATACTAACGTAACTATTTAAATACATTGCATTACTTGCACTATATTGTGCTAACTTTTTATTAAATAGATTATAGACTTTTTTTCTTATATTAACATTCTTATTACGCATTAAAGAACGATAATTATTTACTGCTATTGTAACAACTTCACCATTATCTAATTTTACTTTTCCATAATCATGTTCATTATTAAGTAAATTAGAAGACATATCATCATAATGATTCATTGCATTTACTAATTCTGTTACTATTTTTTCTTCAGATGCCGTTAAGACATGTTCTTTTTCACGATATGTTTTATCTAAATCTGCTTTAAATTCATCTAAAGCTGAATTATCTTCAAATAATTTTTCGTATTCACCTTTATCTAAACTTAATAATTCAGGTGCAAAAAAACTAGTATTTCCCATTAAAACTGCTTCTAAAGCTTCAGCTTTATTTTTTCTTACTAAACTTTCTGAAACACCTAGCTCTTGATCATTAATTAAATAAGCATATACATATAAATCTTCCCATAAAGCAACTGCTTCCATTTGCTTTTTTAAAAATTCATATAATTTATTAGCATCCTTTGTACATCCTACATAATTCTTAAGTTCATCTGCTAACTTAGAAGTTTTATTATAGCTTTCTTCCCATTCAGTATCATTTTTAAAGAATGGAGTTAAATCCCATTTAAATTCTTCCGGAACTTCATTTCTATTATTATACTTTTGCATAAGATTCCTCCATATATCGGCCAAAAGTTCTAGTCACCTAGAACTTTTCTGCCTTAATATTCAATTTTATTTTTCTTCGTAACTAGCTTCTTGAACGTTGTCACGTTTATCATCTGTATCAGTATCTTCAGTACCTTGTGCAGCTTGATTTGCTTTAGCAGCTTCTTCGTATACTTTAGTTGCTAAGCTCATAGCTTTTTCTTTTAAATCTTCAGTAGCTTTCTTGATATCATCAATATCATCACCTTCTAAAGCTTTTTTAAGATCAGCTATTTTATCTTCAGCTTCTTCTTTATCTTTAGAATCAACTTTATCTCCTAAATCTTTAATAGCTTTTTCAGTTTGGAAAATCATTGAATCTGCTTCATTTCTAACTTCAGCTTCTTCTTTACGTTTTTCATCAGCTTCTTTGTTAGCTTCAGCTTCTTTCATCATCTTATCAATTTCTTCATCTGTTAAGTTAGTATTTGAAGTAATTGTAATACTTTGTTCTTTTCCAGTACCTAAATCTTTAGCAGATACATTAACGATACCATTAGCATCTATATCAAATTTAACTTCAATTTGAGGAACACCTCTTGGTGCTGGAGGAATATTACCTAATTGGAATCTTCCTAAAGTCTTATTATCTTGAACCATTGGTCTTTCACCTTGTAGAATATGAATATCTACTGCTGGTTGATTATCTGCAGCTGTTGAGAATACTTGACTCTTAGTAGCTGGAATTGTTGTATTTCTAGGAATTAATACTGTCATAACATTACCTAATGTTTCAATACCTAATGATAATGGAGTAACATCAAGTAAGATTAAGTCGTTAACTTCACCAGTTAATACACCACCTTGAATAGCAGCACCTAATGCAACACATTCATCTGGGTTAACACCTTTACTTGGTTCTTGTCCTAATTCTTTCTTAACTAATTCTTGAATATATGGAATACGAGTAGAACCACCAACTAATAATACTTTATCAATATCTTTAGCAGTTAACTTAGCATCTTTTAATGCTTTTCTAACTGGTTCTAATGTACTTTCGAATAAGTCCATATTTAATTCTTCAAATTTAGCTCTTGTTAATGTAGATTCATAGTTTATAACACCATCTTCACCTTGAGCTAAGAATGGTAAAGAAATTTGTGTACTAGTCATACCAGATAAATCTTTTTTAGCTTTTTCAGCAGCATCTTTAATACGTTGCATTGCCATTTTATCATCTGATAAATCAACTTTATGTTCTTTCTTAATATCTTTAACGATATAATCCATTACTCTTTGGTCGAAGTCATCTCCACCTAATTTATTATTTCCTGACGTAGATTTAACTTCAAATACACCATCACCTAAGTCTAAGATTGAAACGTCGAATGTTCCACCACCTAAGTCATAAACTAATACTGTATGAGCATCTTCTTGTTTATCAATACCATAAGCTAAAGCTGCAGCTGTTGGTTCATTAATAATACGTTTAACATCTAAACCAGCAATCTTACCAGCATTCTTAGTAGCTTGTCTTTGAGCATCATTGAAGTATGCAGGAACTGTAATAACAGCTTCTGTAACTTTTTCTCCTAAATAAGCTTCTGCATCACTTTTTAATTTCATTAAAATTTTTGCACTTATTTCTTCTGGAGTATATTTCTTTCCATTAGCAGATACTTTATCTTTAGTACCCATTTTTCTTTTAATTGAAGCAACTGTATTATCTACATTTGTAACTGCTTGTCTTTTCGCAGTATCACCAACTAATTCATCATCACCTTTAAAAGCAACTACTGATGGAGTTGTTCTTCCACCTTCTGGATTAGTAATAACAGTAGGTTCTCCACCTTCTAATACTGCAACACAACTATTTGTTGTACCTAAATCTATTCCTATAATTTTTCCCATTATATTTCATCTCTTTCTTATATTTTATTTGCTTACTTTTACCATAGCATGTCTAATAACTTTACCTTTATATGTATATCCTTTTTGTAATACATCTACTACCATATTAGATTCCATACCTTCTACTTCTTCAACCATAACAGCATCCATAGTATTAGGATCAAAAGGTTTATTAAGTATATCCATTGCTATTACTTCATAACCTTGTAAAGTACTACTTAGATTACCATAAATCATCTTAAATCCACTTAAGAACTTACTTACTTCATCTTCTAAATTAGTATCATCCATACCAATAGCTCTTTCAAAGTTATCTATAACTGGAAGTAATTTCTTAATCAAATCTTCACCTTCATATTTTAAAAGATTTGCTTTTTCTTCTTCCATTCTTCTTCTCATATTTTGCATTTCTGCATTAACTCTCAAGAATTTATCTTTTAACATAGCATTTTCTTCTTGAAGTTTTTTCTTTTCAGGATCTTCTTTCTTTTTAAAGAATCCTTTCTTTTCTTCTTTTGTTTCTTCTTGTTCTTCAGTAGTCTCTTTATTTTCTACTGTTTCCTCAGTTACTTCTTCTTTTGAAGTATCAGCATTTTCTGAAACTACTTCTTCTTTTACTTCAGTAGTTTCATTACTTTGTACTTCTTCTACTGGAGTTTTTTTATTATCTTCCATAGTTCATCTCTTTCTATATCTGTAAAAAATTTATAGTAAACCAAAAATTGCTTACATAAATTATTCGTTTTTACTCTTTAATTCTTCATTAATGTATTCAAGTAATCCTATTACTCTATCATATTCCATACGTTTAGGACCGACGATTGCAATAGTACCTTCTTCTCCATTAATTTTATATTTACTTTTTATAACGGTAACATTTGGATCAAATTCATTTTCTTCTCCAATATAGACATTAATTCCTTCGCCAGTTTCTTCGATTTTTCTAACTAAAGATTCATCTTCCAATTTATTAACAATCTTTTTTATTTCATCAATATTATCATATTCAGGTTGTTTTAAAATATTAGTTTTACCACTAAAGAATACGTTAGAACTATTCTTTGTAAAATCATTAAATGCATCATAGAAGATTTCATAAACAGCTTCATATTGTTTAATAGTCTTGCTAATAATTGGTTTAATATCAAATTCTAATCTTTGACTTACTTCATCAATTGGAGTACCAATTAACATTTTATTAATAATTTCACAAGTCTTAACTAGTTCTTCCATATATATTGTTTCTGGAATTTTAAACTTTTTATTTTCTACGATACCTTTGTTAGTACAAACCAAGGCGATTACTTGATTATTATCAAGCGGTATTATATTTACTTGTTGTAAAGTATTATCAGTTGAATGACTACCCAAAACAACACTTGTATAGTTAGTTAAATCTGCAATAATTTCCATACATTTAGTAATTGCATCACTAACTTGTAAATGTTGATTATGAAATATTGTTTGTAATTTCAACATTTCTTCTCCATTAAGTTCTTTTGGTTTCATCAAATTATCAACGTAATATTTGTATCCCTTTTCTGAAGGAACACGTCCACTTGATACATGATTCTTTTCTACATAACCTAGTTTTTCTAATGTAGCCATTTCATTTCTTATCGTTGCTGAAGAAAGTTTAAACTTCTTACACAACGCCTGACTACCAACAGGTTTGACATTTTTAATATAGGACTCTACTATCTCTTTAAGTAGTTCCTTTTGTCTATTATCCATATCGTCACCACCATTAGCACTCTTTCTTTTTTAGTGCTAATAATATTATAACATTCGTTTAGCAGATGTCAATACCCGACTGCTAATTTTGACAAAAAAATCCCTATCTCTCAAGATGTTTGATATAATCTAATTAAGAAAGATGTGATAACATTGGCACAAAAAAGAAAGAAAAAGAAAAAATATCGCCTACGATATGGATTCAAAAAATTCCTTGTCTATTTTACCTTCTTTCTTATTATGGGAATATACACCATAAAAGAATCAATTAAAATATACGAAGAATTCCAATATCGTGAAACATACGAATATAAAATAGAACAAATTGGTTATTCTAAAAAAGAAACAGCTAAGTTAATCGAAATCCTTCCTGAAGAAAAACTAAATTATTTACTAGAAAATGAATACAATGAAATATATTACAACATAGTAAAACAAAAATACTATCTAGATAAAAATTTCGATAAATACGTTGAATACAAAACATATCACGAAGATACCTCTTATGAAGATGTTATAGCTATCGTAAATGTTCATGCTAACATCGGTTGGTATAACGAAACATATGAAGCAAATATTGAAGATGGTTACCTAGTCTTAGTAAATAAATTCTACTATCTACCAGAAGACTACGAAAGAGCTGACATCGAACCAGTAAGTCTTCAATATGCTTATCATAATAACAAAGCAGCTACTATCGTTATTGAAAACTTCGAAATAATGAGACAAGATGTCGAAGACGAATTAGGAGTTCACCTAATGGTCAACTCTTCATATCGCCCATACTCTGATCAAGAAGAAATATATAACGAATATAAAAAGAAAAGTTTAAAATATGCCGATTCATATGCTGCTCGTCCAGGGCACTCTGAACATCAAACTGGCTTATCAATCGACTTAACATCTCTTGAACATCCATATATAAATAGTACCGAAGATTCATTTGATAAATCAGCAGAATATGAATGGTTAAAAAATAATTGTCATAAATATGGATTTATTCTAAGATATCCCGAAGGTAAAGATTACATCACTGGATACAGCACTGAAAGTTGGCACTTCCGTTACGTTGGTGTTGAAGCTGCTACTCAAATATATGAAGAAAACATTACCTTCGATGAATACTACGCTTATTACATTGCAAACTAAAAGACATTAGCAAAACTAATGTCTTTTTTCATTTTCTCTTATTGATTAGTTTGTTCCCCACTACTTCCAGATCCATTCTCAGTACTTGGAACATCTTCTTCTGTAACTTCGGTTACATTAGTATCATTATACTTACTACCATCCCAAACAGAAACTACATAATCAGTTCCATCTTTCTTAACTTTGAAAGCTGGATTATCAGTACCATAATACTTATAATTTCCAACAGTAACAGTATGTACATTTAACTTATTACCTTCATAATCATAAAGATTTACTTCTTTACTACCATTTACAGCAGCATAATAACTAGTATAAAGTTCAACATAAGTATAACCATCACTAACTACTTTATTACCAGCATTATCATAAACATAATACTTACCATCTTCAACTACTTTAAAATAATTTTTATTAGAGTTATATCCTCTTACTTTATTAGTAAATCCAACTGATTCACTTCCATAATATAGAACTCTCCACGAACCAGAAGTATCTAATGCTAAATAATAATCTCCTAATTTTTCTAAAGAATTATATTCAAATGAATGAACTTTACTAACACTAGAACCTTCAAAAGCAATAACTCCATATTTACCAGATTTAGTTTGAACAATAGTTTCTAACTTACCACTATAATGAGTAACTTTATTATCATTATTTGCAGTCATTGTATTAACTTTTAAATAAGTAACCTCTGTACTCTTATCAACTAAATTATATAAATTAATAGCATTACTTCCATCTGCAATAAATACATAACGACTATTTATAATAGGTGTTCTACTTTTTCTAGTTAAATCACCAGCACTAACCATATCATTATCTTCCATAATAGTATCTACTGCTACAAAACAAGATGTATATTCATCATCACTCTTAGTTATATTATTTTCATTAGTACAAGTATAAGTACCAATTAATTCTTTCTTTTCAACATCACCATAAAAATATAATTTCTTATCAAAATAACTTACGTAATCATATTTCTTATTAGCTAATGCTTCTATAATACTTAATTGAGTATATGTTACATCCCCACTCTTAGAAGGATATACAGCAACTTCTATATTATTAGTTTTTACATTTATTTCAAAACTTCTCTTAGTATCAGTTAATTGATCATTCTCATCATATACAAAAGTCTTAACATAGTTAGTATTAGATAATTTAACACCACTTTCAGTATACTTAGTACCTTCATTATCTTTAATATATAATTTCTTACTATCAATTAACACTATATACTTATCTACTACTGTAATAAATTCATATCCAGTATCAACTACATTACCTTTATAATCATAAACACTATAATCATCACCAGTTAATGTAACTACATAATTATCATTATAATTCTTAATTTCTAACTTCGAATCATAATAACTACTTAATACTTTATTCTTTTTACTTATAACAGCATAGCCTTTTTTACTCTTAGCAATTAAATTACTTTCTCCATCTATCATACCTAGATAAGTATATTGTGGTTTAATTACTTCAGTAACTCCATTATTAATTTGTATTAAACCATATTGCTCAGTACTATCTTTAACTATTACATAGTTATCACTATATGCTTTAACATCTAAATATCTTGCTACTTCTTTATTTTCTTTAATTGAATAAAGAATTACTTCTGTACTAGATTCATCTTTATTATCAAAAACAAATACATAATTATCTTCATATATTGGTAATCTTTGATTCTTAGCACTACCATCACTAGCTTCTAATCTTGCTACATTAAAATTATCTTGATTAGAATTAGTATCTACATAACATAATTTATCATCTTTATTAGTACATTCATAACTTCCTAACTCAGATTCATCATCTTTTAAGAAATATAATTTACCATCTTTATAATAGAAATTATCTACTACAACAGGTACTACTTCTTCTACTACTTCTTCTGGTGCTTTAACTTCTTCTTTCTTATTACCAGTTAATACTATTATTAAGAAAATAATTAAAGCAATTAATACTATTAAACCAATTATAGTTCCAACTATAATAAGTCTTTTTTTCTTCTTAGAAAGACCTCTCCATTTAACAATTAATTTACCAAGTAATCCATCATCTTCAGTAATTTCATCGTCATCATCATCGTCTTCCACTTTTTTCTTTTTCTTAGTATTTTCTTTTACTTCATCTGTTACTGGAACAATCTTTACTTCATCTTCTTTAGCAAGTAGCTTTTCTGCCATTGCAATATTTTTTTCGGCTAAAGCTTCTTCTGCAATTTCTTCTTGTATCTTAGCTTCATCTTCTATTAATACATCTTCGTATTTTTCACTTCTAGTAACTTCTTTTTCTTCTGCATCATATCTATCTGAACGACTATCAGTTAAATCACTTAACATCTTAATAGGTTTAGTTTGTTCTAAATCTTTCTCACTCATAATCTTTCACCTTTCTAGATTAACTAAATTATATCACAATATTTCACTTTTCAAATATTAAAATATATTATATAGAGAATAACTTTATTCAATAAAAAAAGACAGATATTTTCATATCTATCTTAAAAATTATCCTTACTTAATAGTACACTTAGTACCTTCAGTATCTTCGAAATATTCTTTTAATTCATCTAATGTCATATCAACATTAACATCACCATCAGTAGTTTCTTCTAGTTTGTCCATGTCGAAATCCATTGTCATATCAAATTTACCACTTTTGAAGTTTGATTCACAATTTGTATAACCTTCGCCTTCGAAAGTTTCACACATACCACCAAGCATTGATTCCATTAATGATTCAGTTTGTTCTTTTTCTTCATCAGTTAATTCTTTTAGAGCTTCAGTATAATCCATTCCCATGCTCATTGTTCCACTAACCAATTTCTTTTGTTCTTTATCATAAACAAATTCTGTTTCAGCAGTAGTAACCATTCCTTCTTCTTCTTGTTCTACAACACATTTTAATGTTTGAGTAGTAGATTTCTTTTCTTTTTCATCATCATCTTTTTTAGAATCTGTTCCACAACCAGTAAGTAGTAATGCTCCACATCCTAAAGCAAATAAAGACATTAATTTCTTCTTTTCCATAACTTCACACCTTTCTACTTATAATTATATCAAATAATATAAAAACAAAAAGTCATTTTACATAAAAAAAAGTTATTCTTTACAAATAACTCTTTATAATATTTTTATTAAGATTTCATTCATTACATAAATATATTCGGGATTAACAAATATATATTCATCTTCTACAATTAGTTCTCTTTCTTTTAGTACTTCACTTAAATCAAATACTTCTTGCATATTAACTTCATATTTCCTAAAGAATTCTTTTAAACTTATTCCTTTTATTTTTCTAAATCCTAACATTAATTCATTATACATTTTATCTTCTTTACTAAGCATTTCCTCACTCTTTAAATATTCTCCTTTAAAATACTTAGTAATACTTCTCGTATTTTCATATCTAACACCATGTATATATCCGGCAGCTCCAAGTCCAAAACCATAATACTCTTCGTTATTCCAATAAGTTAAATTATGAATACTTTCTTTTCCTTCTTTAGCAAAATTAGAAACTTCATAATGAACATATTTTTTACTATTTAATTTTTCACATATCTCCTCATACATTGAAGCATCTAATTCTTCAGGTATAGGTATAACACCAGCATTTCCTATTTTAGTATTATCTTCTACTATTAAAGAATAAGTACTAATATGATCAGGTTCTAACTTTAATATCATTTCTAAATCTTTCTTTAAATCTTTTAAAGTTTCTCCTGGTATTCCATACATTAAATCAACATTTATATTATTAAATCCTAAACTTCTCGCTAACTTAATTGCCTTTTCAGCTTCTTCATATGTGTGTTGTCTTTCCATAAATTTAAGTTTTTCTTCATTAAATGATTCTATTCCTATGCTTAATCTATTTACTTTATTTTCTTTTAATATAGTAAGTAATTCTTCATTTATATCATTTAAATTACATTCAAAAGTAAATTCTGCATCTGGTACTATATTAAATTTTCCTATTATTTCAAATAAATACTTTAAATCTTTAATAGTTAAAGCTGAAGGTGTTCCTCCTCCAACATACATTGTCTTAACTTCTTCCCCCATATATTTATCTTGAATCTCTAGTAATAAAGAATTCAAATATTGTGTAACCCATGGCCCATGATAAAAAACTTTACAAAAATCACAATAACTACAAATACTTCTACAAAAAGGAATATGGATATAAACACTCTTCATATAATCACTACCTTACCAT
>CAVAGO010000060.1:0-13313 GCA_963588075.1 bacterium
TTCCTTAGGAGCACTCTTAGCATTAACCATTGCCATTGCTATATCTAATCTTCTACCTAAACCAACTAATGGCACATCATTTTTTACTGCTTTCATCGCATTAATTACTCTTGCTTTCATACTTGCAATCAAAGTAAGTAGTTCATACTTATTATACAATCCAATCTGTAATTCTTTTAACTTTTCATTAACTTCAGTAACCAATTCCTCAGTAATTTCTAAACTTACATCTTCAGCATCTACTCTTCTAGTTGCACTAATTACTTCATCCCCACAAATTACAAAAGTATCTTCGTTATCAATTAAAATCTTACTATCAATTCTATTTAATGTATCCATAATAACAACAAACTTTTTAGTACCATTTTGAACTGATAACTCACATCCATTACCATCTTCCATAAAATGAATACCATCAGATTCAATAACCCTTTTTTCGCCTTCAAATAAAGCAGTTAAATCTTCATTACATCTAACAAATCTAATAGCTAAAGAATTATCATTTACATTATATTTAGCATAATAATCATAACTTTCATCGCTATCTTTACGATTTCTTTTAATTTGTGAATAACTAATATCGCCCATATTTCCAAAATTAAATACTCTTCCTATTTTATTATTAGAAACTAACCATTCAATTCTTCTAAATTCACACAAATATTCATCATTATTATCATCAAATATTCTTTCACGTTCTAAAGCAGCTCCAACTCTAGAAGTAATTTCTCCACCATTAGTTAAATCATACTTACCATCATATAAAGATTCCAACCAAGCAATCTCATCTTCTGTTAAATATTGCAAATCATAACAATAAGCTTCACTATAAGTTTCTTTCCAATTTACATTCCAATTCAATATATTCTTTTCAGCTTTTTCCATTTCTTCATGAACCTTATTAATTGTTGCATTAAACTTTTTACTATTTTTACTCTCATTAATCTTTTTCATAAACCATAACTCCCCTAATCTTAATTGCAACTATTATAACACAACATCTTTTTTTAACAAAAATAAAATACAAAATCATCTAAAAACATATAATTTAAAAAGAAGGTATTAAATGCTCCCAAATATTCCTCCAAAACTTTTTTCACTAAGTGCCGTTGCTATCGGTTATCTCCTTATTGATGACATGACCGCTAATGAACAAAATGCCCTAGGCAACTGGCTTATGTTAATAGCACAAGTTTTATCGACTAATGCTTTTTATCGTGCCGTAATGCAAGAACGAGGTTTAGAACCAGCAAATTCAACTGAATCAGGTAAAAATAACTCCTACACCTTTTCTTCAAATCATAACAATAATCGTTCTTCAAACAATAACATCAATCAAAATGAATACGAAGAAACTCTTACTATGCTAAAAAAAATGATTAAAGCTCTCGAAAAAGAAATATGTGAAATAAAAAAATCATCTCATTTGACAAGAAAATAATTTTATTTTACAATCACTTTCGAGGTATATTTATGAAAAAACTAACTAAATTTCTTGAAAAAAATGTTTTCATTCCTAACAATCAATTAACTAACTACGACATTGCTATCGTCTTCGGTGGACCAGACATGATCCCAACTCGTATCAACGAAGCAATCAAATTATACAAACAAAATAAAATATCAAAAATACTAGTAACAGGTGGTATAGGTTATTTTAATAAAGATAAAACTAATACCGAAGCTAATATAATGAAAGAATACTTACTAAAAAACAAAATTCCTACCAAAGATATTCTAATTGAAAACAAATCAAGAAATACTAAAGAAAACATAATATATTCAGTAAACTTACTAAAAGAAAAATATGACTTATCAAAAACAACTATTCTTCTAATTTCATCTGACTATCATATAAAAAGATGTAAATTACTATTCTCAAATTATTTAAATAACATCTCTATCTATGGAACATCTTCTAAAATAAATAAAAATAATTGGTCTAATTCCTTTTATGGATATTTTACTATTATAAAAGAATACATCCTTCTAAAAATCAGTATGAAAAAAAGATTACCTAAGTAATCTTATTTTTTTTCAAGATAAACATATTCATCTAACCAAGCTTCAAAACTATCTACATTAGTTAAAGCAGGTTTATCATCATTACTAGTAGCATCCAAATAATCAACTAACTTACCTTCATTATATAACATCATTGAAGGTGCATATTCTATACTATCCATAATACTTGTTTCTTTTACATCTAATATTGAAATAGTATAAAATTCAATATCATTAGTTCCAATAAATTCTTCTAATACTGTTCTAAACTCTGCACATGAAGTACACCCTGGTAAATAAACAAATAATGCAAAATTCTTTTCATCCTTTTCCAATTGTTCAAATGTCTCTACATCAATTTCAGTTATAACTCCAGTAGTATAATGTTCATCATCTAAATAGAACTTTTCTACTTTACCACAACCTACTAATAATAAAACTAAAGTAACTATAATAAGTAACTTCTTTTTCATTATGCTACCTCATGTAATTGTTTGAAATCTATATCATGATAAGCAACTTTCCAGAAATCATAAGTTACATCATCACCATCTACTCTTTTTACTTGAACATTGTTATCACCTTCATAATACCAATATCCACCAGTATTATAAATTTTGTTTCCATCCCATCCAAGAGCAACTAACATAGCTTTAGTCATACCAGCATAACCGCCTCCACCACACATTAAGAAGATAGTTTTATCTTTAGGGAATAGATATTCTAATATTTCCATAGATTCTTCATAATTAGCTACATACTTACCATCTTCAGTTAAAGTAAATAATGTTGTTCCACTATATGTTCCTCCAACTTCTTCAGGTAATCCAGTTACATTAACTAAATATGGTAGAGGTACTACTTCAAATCCTGCAACAAATCCTGATAGATAAGAATCTCCACCTATAGCTTCATAATTTCCTTCATCTATAAGCATTCTCATATCACGATAAACTGCATTATCCATATTTAAATATTGATCAATAGTTTTTTCATTAACATTTTTATCAATACCTAAATCTCCTCTAACTCCTTCTGTTATTTCTGGTTTAGGTAATTCAACTACCTTTTCTTCTTTATCTCCACAAGCACATAACGCAAGTGTCATAACCATAATTAAAAGTAATTTTTTGATTTTCATATTTTCTCCTCCTTCGATAGCTTAATTATAATAATATTTTAATACTAATTTCAATAAATTATAAGTTGAAAAAAACTCAACTTTGAGTTGAGCTCTATTTTTTACATATATACACTATCCATTTTTTATTTCTATCTGGTTCTTCAGTATACATTGTATAATCTACTTTAAATCCTACACGACTAACTAAATCATATAGTTCATCTTCCGTAAACTTCTTTCTAAATCTCACAATCTTCCCTGCATAATCTTCTTTTTCAAAATATCCTTCTTCTGACTTATCATGTATCGTTGTATATATTAACACCTTACCATCATCTTTTAACCAACTATAACATTTTTCAAGTAAAAGTTCTGCATCATCTACTGGAAAATTATGTATTAAAACACCCATAAAAATTGCATCAAATTGTTTACTCGAAAAATTAACATTTAATATATCATCTACAATAAATAACGTATTAGGTGATTTCTCTTTAGCTATTTCTATCATTGACTCCGCTAATTCAACAGCAGTAGTTCTTACCTTCAATCTTTCTTCAAATATCTTTAATATTCTTCCTGTACCAGGACCTATTTCTAATACATTTTTACTACCACTTGTTAATAACTTAGTACTTAATAGTTCTTCCCAATCATCATCAGTTAAATCATACTTACTAATCTTATCATGTCTATCTTTATGTTGAGGAGCAAATTTATTATAAGCTTCCCTATTTACTTTAATATATTCTTTCTCTTTCATCATTTTCTTCTTTTACCTTTCTTCTTAAATCCAATATGGTCATAACGCATTACATCATTATAAGTATCAGCCATATCACCATAAACACGATTTAATCTCTCAAGTTGCATATAATAATCTACTACTAAAGGATCTTCAGCTTCATTATTCTTTAACTTCTCACGTAATCCTTTTTCTATTAATACATCAACATAATCAATTATAGCATTTAATTCTTCAAAATTTTCTTTTCCAACATAATGAGTTAATAAAAACATCTTACCAGTTATTCTTGCTTCTATAATTAAATTTCTATATCTCACATAGAAAGGTCTTATCATATCTTTTAAAATAGCAGCTGTATTAAAGTTACTAAAATCACTCAATGTTCTAAGTTCATCATCTAAAATATAATGTCCTCTTTTATGTAATAAATCAACAACTTCCTTAGCAAACATATCTACTATTAATTCATTAAGTCTTTCATATTTTCTCTTTGTTTCATGATGATCATTCTCACTTAATGGCGCATCAAACATTTTAGATTCAAATCCACAAGAATAATTATTAATATCATAACTTACACATTCCATAGCGTGAATCAACTCATGAACTAAAACATAATCCATACATCCACATTGCCAATCTCTTAATGTTAAATATAGTATCGATTTAAATTCATTTTTATCATCATGACCTGAATTAATACACACTTTAGTACTCTTCATTATTTCATATACAGCTTTTTCATTTGCTTCACAAGGAGTAAAAAAAGCTAATAATTTTTTATAAGAATCTCCTTCTTTAATATATCTTTCTTCTGCTTCATCACGATACACCTTACGTAATCTTGTAATCTCACTAGCAAATACTGAATAAGGAATTAATCCCTTAACATCATCTCTTTTAATTACTTCATAATAATCATCTTTAAAAACATTAACCTTTACACCCATACTTTCAAAGAAAGATAATCTATAAATCAATATCCACTTTTTCTCATCTTTACTAACATCAGGATTTTCTAAAATAGCTTCATCACTCTCAGAAAAATATTCAATATAAGATTTATTATCTAATGAATGTGATAACAACAACTTAGCTCGTTCTTCATCACTTTCTAACTCTTTGACTTTCTTACCTATCTTACCTTTTAAACTATCTTCAAGTACTTTATACAAAGTTACTCTTCCTTCATCAAGAACTTCTCTTTTTCGTTGCATTTCTCTTTTATAATAATTTTCAAATACTTGTATTTCTTCTAAATACTGGTTCATCTGATGTACTAAGCCTTCATAAATACCACAATAAAACATTGCTAAAGATTCTATTCTTTTATATTCTGAAGTCTTAGAAAATTCTTCATAATTATCAATAGTTACTTCTTCTATCTCACTACTTCTAACTGCATTAATAAAATGAATTTTATTTTCTAATATATAATCATCTGTATAAGACTTACTACATTCTTCCTTAAAACTTTTAAAACTTAAAGGTGAATCATGAAAAATCCTTTCAAAAGCACTAACTGAACCTAAATACTTCTCACATAATTCTTCTAACCCTTTAGGTAAATCATCAGCAAAACTAGTAACTTGATATTTACTAACATCAACTCCAATAAATTTCAAAAACCTAATACACATCATCTTTGATTTACATGACATCAAAAATCTATAATAAGAATAATTTCCATATGCATTAACATATGGTGCAAAGTAAACATTCTTAATACGTTTAGTAATCAATGAAGCATAATCTATTCCAAATACATCAATTAATGCATCTATTATTTCAGATTCATATGCTCTATAATCGATATTAAATGGATCCATAATTACACCCCAATCTCAAGTAAAACCTATTATACACGTAATTTTTATTTTGTAAATTTCTTCTATTAAATAAAATAAAAACATGTTAGAATACTTACTAACTATGGAGGTCCTTATGGAACGAGATTTTAATATAAATCGCCGCAATGGCAACATCATTATTTCTAAATATGATGATTCAATTTCAATTTTTCAAACCAGTGATGATGATATTTGATTTGGTACAAATAAAGAAGAATCATCTATCACAATAAGACTAGCTTCTAGAGAATATCCAGAATGGCAAACATACTTAGTATTTGAAAATCTAATGAAACGTATTATAGGTAAATATATTTTAGAAGATTATCAAAACGATTACTATCCCCGTCTTCCTAAAGACTTTATTGATTTAGAAACTAAAACTATCGTTTGGCATTCTGATTCTGGAACAGATAACGTCCTTACTTTACAATATTCAAATAGAAAAATAACTATCACTATAACAAAAGCTAAAGATGCTAAAGACCATACTACTAATGTTATTCGAATCAGAACAAGTGGTTCTGAATATGAAACTTTCTACCAAGAGTTTACTGAATTCTATCGTCAAATTTCTATTTTAGAAAGAGAACTAAATAAAACCTTAGACCCAACTCCTTCATCACCAAAATCTTTAACTCTTAATCCAAACAAAAAGAATTAACACACGTTTAATTCTTTTTTTATTTCACTAACTTACCTGAACTACCTAAGTTCTTTTCACCAATCAACTCTTTATAAACTCCCATATTATCAGATAATAAGATAATACATATTTCTAAAATTCTCTTATTATTTCCATACATCAATAAATAACTTAATAAAGTCTGCTTACTCATATTAAACATCTTACAATATTCGTCCATACTTTCCACTTTCCCACAAGTAGCAAAAGCAATTGAATCACTAATATGAGCTACATAATGATTTAATTTCCATATTACATCATCATCTGCAGCATACCCAGGACGACTTCTTAAATCTCTAATCGACCATTCTTCTTCAATTAACAAACTATTAAGTTCATCTTCTAAATTCTTACGAACTTCAGCTTCATTAACTAATTCTTCTTTTTCTCTTCTTGTAAAAGATAAAGTCTCTTTATAAACAAATTCATCAGTAAACCTACCTTCACAATCTTTATAATCTATTGTACTTCCATCTTCTCTAATAAAAGTAATATTCTCTTCAGGAGTTGACTTATATATCTTAACAACATTATCTACATAGAAATCTTCACTACCATATTCATCTACATTTCTATCTACCTGATAATACATATTATTCATTTCATTAGAAGAAATCATTACTAAACAATCTCTACTTATTTCTTCATTATCAAGTAACATCAAAAACTGAAATATTCTTTCAAAATTTCTATCTTCAAAATTATAATATTTATCTAAATCAATATCAGCTTTTTTTAACTTCATCTCTGCTATAAAATCAATAAAACTTAATATCTCATTAGCTATATTAACTGGTAACTTATTAACTCTTTCTTTAAATTCTTCTGTCTTACTATATTCTAATACTTTAGTACCTAATCTTTTTAATACTAAATCACTTAATACTCTATTACTACTTTGATATACACCTCTATAATTTTCATATCTAATTCTTATAAAAGTATCTACTGCTTTAAAAGCACTCTCTTTTATATAAGCTTTACCATCTTTTAAAACAATATTATCAAATATAGTATATACACTATCAACTATCTCATCAAAAGCTTTTGACTTATCTTCTCCATCCATTAAATAAGTATCCATTATTAAAAATGCTGCTCTATCTAAATCAAATATTCCTTCTAATAAAGCATACAAACCATACTCATCATAATCTTTAAAGTTAACAACTCTATCAGTTAAACCAAGATATATTCCTTCTAAAACATTACTTACTTGTGGTATACCTTCTAATGCTCTTCTTCCAATATCTTCATGCATTCCTTTATAACCATCTACCATTTGTTCAAATGGATGTGAAAAAGGTCCATGTCCAATATCATGAGTTAGTAAAAATACTAAAAATGCAATCTTAGTTTTGTTATCAATATCAAAACCATTATCTTCTAAAGTCGCTAACAAATCTACTCCAATAGATTCTGCAAATACCATATGATCAAATCTTGTAACTTCCATTCTTGGATGATTCTTATAACATTGTGCTGTCTGAATTTTACCATTCGACATTCTCATTGGAAAACTATCTACAATATCTAAAAAAGGTTTAGGTAACCAAGGTTCCTTATATTGAATACAAGAAAAAGTATGTGGATATCCAAAGAATCCATAATTAGTATTAGTCCCTTCAAATAACTTCTTATAAAATTCTAATAATTTAGGACCTCTAACTTGTTTAATATTACTATTTACCATAAAATCCCACTAAGCTTTAATACTCAAATATTATACCTTAAAAATATTCCTTTTCAAACATTATTCCCAATCACTTAATGCTTTTTTCTTTTTCTTAAATATTTCTTTATCATTAGTATAATCAAAAGAATTTCTTCTTGCTTCTAAAAGTATTCTTCTACCTTTTTCTGACTTAGTATATACTAATTCACTATTACCTACATACTTAGACCAATTATTATAAAATACATTAGCTAACTCTTTATTAACACTAAATACACTTGGAACACTATAATATGTAGATATTCTAAATCCTTTATTAACTAATATATATCTTTGATCTTCTATCTTCGAAAATATCTCTTCTAAAGAATTCATAATTAATACTTTCTCTCTTGAACTAACATTACTAATACTAAAATATAACTTTGTATCAATACCATCATCTATTATCTTAACAGGTACTTTATAATATGGAGTCTCTACTAAACCTATTTGATTTAAAGACTTAATAACACACATTGCTACATACTTAATTTGATTCTTAGGCATAGACATCCTATATAACTTAATACATTGTATTATAAAAGGTATGTTGATAACTCCTATAATTATTAACAACCATTTAAACATAGTAGCATACTTATCTACATAAATATTACTAACGAATAATTTACAATAGATAATTAAACCTACTATTATTAAAGATATAATAAACCAAACAATTCTCTTGCCTTCTACTACAGCAAAATCATTATTCATATCTTCTCTTTTTACTTCAATACTTTCATCAATAATTTTTCTACCTACCTGATACTTATCAACTAAGTTAAACCATCTATTGTACATATCTTCTCTTTTATTACTTAAATCAACCAAACTCTTATTATAAACATCTATATTCTCTTTAGAAAAACTACTAGGTATTATATCTAATCTATCTATACCACTTTCTAAAATATCTTCATTATATCCAATACCTACAAAAGAATTAAATCTTCTTTTCATCGTATCATAATCAGCATTATCTATTAAACTTCTATTAATATCAGTAACACAAACTAAATGCCATACGTTAGCACTCTTCATTGGATCATCACTTACTCTAATAGCTCGTCCTCTCATTTGATTAGAAAGTACATAAGAACCAACAAAGCTAGCTAATACTAAACTATTAATACTTTGTTCATCCCATCCTTCACCTAATAAAGACTTAGTACCAATAATAATATTTATTTCTCCTATTGAGAACAACTTTGATATAACATTCATCAATTTACTTCTTAACTTACCAGTACTCTTAACTATTACATAACTATCTATATACTTAAGACTTTCAAAACTAATCTTATCTTCACTAATACCAACTAACTCTGCTTCCTTAATTAATCTATCTTTCTTACTAACAGGTATTAAAAACATACTACCAGTTAATACTGCCATATTTATAGAAACACCACTATTTAGTAATTTTATAAGTATTGGAAATACACCTAAAGTCTTAATCTCAGGATTATCTAATTCTAAATATTCTTTTCTTAAATAATCAGTAAGTATTACCATTCTTAATTTATCAGACATATTTTCATACTCTGCTTTAACTATCTCAACAATACTATCTAACTTACTAATACTATTAATAAATAATTTCTGTAAATTAGAATTATTTGTTAATAAGACTTCCTTCTTTTCAATAGCTCCTATTTCATATAATCTCTTTTCAATTACTTTTAAAAACTCAATATCTCTAAAAGTATCTCTACTATCAAAAATAATATTTTGTAATAATACTTCCAACCATTTAGCATCCAATTTAGGTATCTCTTTACTATGCCCTAATACTTTAACATGTTCTTTACTAACTTCTATACCAGCAGCTTTTAAGAATATTAATATACTACTATAAAACTTTGAATTCTCAAGTATCTCTTCTATATAAACATCACTATCTTTAATATAAGGATGATTTCTAATTAAATTAATAAAATCTGCATTAGTAGTTAATTCATCTATCAACAATCTAACTTCTTCTTGATATTTCTTAATCATTTCTTTTTCACTATTAGTTGGATAACTAAAATATACATAATCTTGATGTGGACATAAATTCTTCGCTTTAACTAATTCCGGAACACTTATCTCTGCATCAATTTCTCCACATAATGAAATATATCTTTTCCATTCATTTTGTTCTATATCATAAGGAGGTGTTGCTGTTAAAGAAATAATTACTACATCAGGTATTGCTTCTACTACTTTAGTTAAACTATTCCACCATTCATTCTTTAAATGATGTGCTTCATCAAGTACGATAGTTTTAATCCCTTGTTTCTTAATTTCACTAACTAAATTATATGTCTTTACATCTATCTCTGTACTAATAGTTTCTTTTTCTACTACATCATCAGTTTCGTCACTATCACTAACTATTCTAATTAACTTCTTATAAGCAGAATGTAATCCTTGATATGTAATCGAATTAAAGAATTTCAAATTATAAACATCATCACTTATCCACTCTGGCTTTCTTACTCCCTCACTCATAAAAGAAGTAACAAATCTATCTATCCATTGATTTTTAATAGTTACAGTAGGAGAAAGTATTAATACTGGATTCCCTATTCTTCTTGCTAATTCTAAACCTAACACAGTCTTTCCACTACCAGGAGCAGCCACTATATGAACCTTTTTATCTTTAAGTAATCCATTAACATCTTCTAATACTTTAGCTTGATAAGGTCTCCAAGAATATTTAAATTTTATACTTTCATCAAACATAAAAACATCTCACTTTTCTAAATAATTATACCATACAAAAAGACAACCTTTTAGGTTATCTTACTTATTACCACTAGGTCTACTAGGTCTTTTAACTAAATAAGGACCAGCTACTTCATTACCACTAAATCTAATAGATTTCTCCCATATATTTCCAGCTATCCCTTTTTCATATTCTGGATTAAAAGCTACTGAGTAACCATTTTTATCTCCTCTTATAATACCTCTAACTAAATAACTATATTCTCCATCTAATAAATATTGTTCTACAACTACTAAATAAGATTGTTCCTCTTGACCTAATTCAATCTTTTTCATTATTTGATGACCTAATCTTTTATGTACATATCTAAACGCTTCTTGAACATTAGGTAATACAAAAGTCTTATAATCTCCTACTTCAGTCATTCTATCTATATCAAAATCTTCCCAATTAATTCTATCTAATTCTAAACTAGTACCTATAACATACTTAGTATTAAATAAATGATTAGGATGACATATATGTATACAATGTCCATCATCAATAACACTTAACATATCATTAAATAATTCTTGTCCTTCTTTAGTAAATCCTTCACCTTTTTTATATTCAATATTTTTATAATGAACATTACTAACGCCTAAAGCTACTGGATTCTTTCCAATACTTTCACAATATTTCAAAAATTATCTAAATTAAGTATTTCATAAACAACTTTACTATAATCTTGTACTATTAAAAACTCTTTTATTAAAGAAGCATCATAACCAGATGAAGCAACTAACTTTCTAAATTCTTCTACATATTCGGGAAATGTTAATTCAAAAGCTCTCTTTTTTCCAGTCTCACTTAATATAACCTGCATATATTCTTTATTAGTAATATCATCATCCCATATATTAACTAAGATTCCATTTTCTACTAAACCTTTAATTGATTTATTTTCTTCTTCACTAAATTTATGACTTATATCAGCAGGAGTTAATATCTCCATATCAGCTACTTTTTTTATTACTAAATCTTCTACTTTTAAATTATTCATATAAGTATTAACTACTTCATCTATATAACCTTCTAAAATAACTTTAACATTAGGAAGTATATTACCTTCATCATCTAAACATTCTTCTTTAACTCTATATCCAAATGGTGTTTCTTCTATATAAGATTTAATATCAGTACTTTCAAATCTAAAAGTAACATATTTTATTTTTGATATTTCATCTCCTATTAATTTTAAAGCTAGATGATCTATACTTTTAAATTTTAATAATAAACTTGCAAGTAGTTGTTCTAAATTAATTGTTTCATTTTCTATATCTGTATTTGTTTTCATATTAAAATTCTCCTTAAGATTTATCATAATATTTATTAATTTAGACAAAAATCAACTATTCTTTACTATCATTTGCCATTGTTCGTATTTTCCATAGTTTTTAAGCCGTTTAATTACTAAATGAAATAATTATTTCAGGTGGTAATAATGGTAGTAAAAAACTTACGAGCATCAAGAGAAAACTATTTATTTCTAAAACAAAAAGATATAGCTCTTATTCTTAATGTTAGTTTTCAAACTATCTCAAATTGGGAGAATGAGAGAGATATCATCCCTATAAAAAGATTAATCAAATATGCAGACTTCTTCAATTTAAGTTTAGATTTTCTATTTGGTACAAATAGTAACGTCTATAATAGTAATCCTATTAACATAGATTTAAAAAGTATCGGAGCAAATCTATTAAAATTAAGAAAACTAAATAACATGTCTCAAACAGATATAATAAAAAAACTTAATATATCTAAAAGTAGTTACTCAGATTATGAAAATGGTAAAAGATTAATACCTACTATGGTCTTATATGGATTAATTACTATCTATAAACCATTTTCTATAGATGCTCTATTTAATAGACAAAAACAAGATAACTAATTATCTTGTTTTTTCACTTATAAAATATCAATTTTTTTTATTTTTTGAAGAAATTTTTCTAATAATTTTATTTGCTTTTGATTTTTTTCTCTATTCATAATTACCAATATATTTTCTAATGGCAAATACTTCAAAACTAAGCAATTATTTTTACATAGTACATCAAAATTAGTTATTGTCTCATCATTAAATACAATTACAACATCTTTATATTCAATAAACTCTCTCTTTTCCTTTATAATTACAACAGAATTTTCCGAATTTTTCTTTATATACTTTTCTAGATTAGGAATAAAACTTGAATACTCTAAAACGATTAATTGAGCATTACTCAAAAATCTTTTCCTTTCTATTACTCCAGAAATACTTACTGGTATGAATATGCCCAAAAAAGGAAGAAATATAATAATATTAAAAGGTTTTATTATACTGAATACTATTGAAAATACTAATAATAGTAACAGAAAAAATATTTCTAAATATAAGTATAAATTGGAATAATTATATTTACTTATTACTCTCTTACTAGGATAAGGT
>CAVAGO010000061.1:0-12886 GCA_963588075.1 bacterium
GATATATACGATAATAGGAAGTTTTATTTTTAAATTTTTTTCAAAAAATCGATTTTTTCAAAAAAACAAAAATTTGATTTTTGCCGTTTTTTAGGGATTTTTGTTTTTTTGTTTTTGATATTATCAGTAATATACAAAAGTCTTTTTGTCTAGGTTTTACCTAGGTTTTCTCGCTTTTCAAAAACTTTTTGTGTTCGATTTACAGTTATTTACTTTTTTCCAAAAATTCAATTTTCAAAAAATTTACATTTTTTAAAAAATCAATTTTTTGATTTTTTTGCAAATTAAAAAGACATCAAAAAGTCAAGGCTTTTTGTGTCTTTTTGATATATCTTTTAGTTATCGAAAAACTACTTTAAGATGTTTTTTAGAATAACAGTTTTTGTACGTGACATTTCTTTTAATGTAGACATTACACCTTCATTACCAATTCCTGAATGTTTCCATCCACCGAAAGGCATTTCAAATGATCTGAAGAATGATGCTCCATTAATGATTACTCCACCACATTCAAGTTGATTAGCAACTTTTAGTGCGTTATTCATATCACGAGAAATTATACAACCACATAGTCCAAAAGAAGATTGGTTAGCTATTTTGATTGCTTCATTTATATCATCAAATCCAATAATAGATACTACTGGACCAAAGATTTCTAAGTCTTTAGCAACTGCCATGTTTTTAGTTACACCATCTAAGATTGTTGGGTCATAGAAAGCACCATCTCTTTTACCACCCATTACAATTGTTGCACCTTCAGCAACTGTTTGGTTAACTTGTTCTTCTACTCTAATAGCAGCTTGTTCACTTACTAAGCATCCAAGTTCTACTGTAGGGTCACTAGGCATTCCTCTTTTAATTTTAGATAGTCTTTCTTTTAATTTCTTAATATATTCTTTTTTTACTGAATTATGAATTAAGAAACGTTTTGATGCACAGCAGACTTGACCTGTATTGTAGAATCTTCCCCATACTGTTTCTTCAACAGCTAAGTCAACGTCGCCATCTCTATCTAAGATGAAGGCATCGTTTCCACCTAATTCTAACATTACATGAGTTAAGTTGTTACTACATGTTTTCATAGTTTCCATTCCTGATTTAGTAGCACCAGTTAAACTAACTAGAGCAACTCCAGGATTAGCTGCTAGTGCTTGAGCAGCTGCGCCACCTGTACCATTAATAACATTAATTACACCTTCATCTACTCCTGCTTCTAGAAGTAATTCAGCATATTTTGTTAATGTTAATGGGTTATGTGGAGATGGTTTCATAATTACTGAGTTTCCCATTAATAATGCTGGTGGAATTTTTTGACAGAATAAGTCACTAGGGAAATTGAATGGAATAATTGCAACTACTACTCCTAATGGAGCTTGAACAGTATATTGTAATGTATTTTCATTTCCTTTTTCTTGACCAGCAGGAATCATATTTCCATATTCGTGTTTAGCTTTTTCACAGAATGCTGGAATTCCAATTGAAACGTTAGCTATTTCGCCATATGCTTCAGTAATTGGTTTACCAGTTTCATCACTTAGTAATTTAGCTAATATGTCTTTATCTCTTTCAACTAATGAAACGAATTTCATTAAGATATCAGCACGTTCATGTAATGGTCTTTTAGCCCATATTTTTTGAGCTTTTTTTGCTACTTGAACAGCTGTATCGCAATCTTTTTGTGTACTTTCTGGTACAGTGTCAATAACTGCACCTGTTGCAGGATTAGTAATTGTTATTACTTTTCCATCTGCGGCATCAAGCCATTTATTTCCAATTAAATTTTTTGCCATATTGACCTCCTATTATTCAGAGAATCCTGTAAATGATAGTGATAATCCGCCGATTGTAGCTCCAGAGTGATTATTTTGTCCATATTCACCAAATGTAAATGCTACGATGAATGGAGTTTCACCAGCTGCATTTTTAATTGCTACGAAGTCTTCGTCTACTCTATCGCCAATATGTAATTTTCTTCCGCCACAGTGTACTAAGAACATTGCTCCTGCTTTGAAATCAGTTTTTAATTCTTTTATTGTTTGAACTGCTCCACCAATTAAACCATCAACATCTGTTTCTAATTGAATTACAGCAGTTTTTTCAGCCATTTTTGCACCAACGTTGAATGAGTAATCAGGGTTACCAACCATTGGGTGACGAACAGCTGTTAAATCACCTTGAATAGTTTTAACACCTAAAGCCATTGGGATTGATGCTACAAGTAAGTTTTGTCCCATTAGTTCATCAGCGTTTAAACCTGTCCATTCAGCATATTTTTTAAGTGCTGGAACATGATCGATTTCAACAATCTTACGATCATCTTCTACTTTAGTAATAATACCTACATTGTCTGTTTCGTTGTAAGCACCTGTAAATACGTTTTTAATTTCTTTAGTAGTGTAGAATAATGCTACTGCACATCCATCACCAAATGTTTTATTTTCGCAAAGAATTTTCCATTCTCCTACTACTGCATCATCAGCAGCAGAACCACCAAACATTGGAACTTCACCAATTACATCTTGAATACCTTTTAGATAATATTCTTCTTCAGCAGGTGATGCAAACATTGCAAATGCTACTGGTGGATGTTTTTTGCCAGCATCTTCCATTGCTTCTTTAGCTATTTTTCTACCTGTTGCTCTTGGGTCTTGTCCTCTTGGTGATGCAGCAACTCCAACATTTAACTCGTTGTCTTCTAAAACCATCATTCCGGCAAAACCATTTTCACCAGAAATTATTCCGTCTGGAGTCATAACAGCACCAGATGATGTACATCCGATTACTTTTAATTCTGGACTTACAGATTTGATACCTTTAATTACTTCGTCTTGATCATATTTTACTGAAGTAAATAAAAGACCAAGTTTAGGAGCTTTAATTCCTTTTAATGCGTTTTTAGCAGTATCTGCACCTGCTTCATAACTGTTACTAAGGATACTTGATCCTACCATTGCTTTCAAATAAATTCCTCCTTTTTATTCAATGCAATAAATCTAGACACACTAGATGGGATTTTACAATCCTCCATATTTTAATTTTATAACTTTTTAACTATTAAATCAATACGTATCGAATTAGGTTTTCAAACGAATTTTGAGCAAAAAAAAAGAACATTAATCGTTCTTTTTCCTTAGGATACTTTTAAATCCTTTGTTTTTTTGCATTTATTCGTTTGAAAATTAACTTCCATATAGTTGAATGGGTTTGACATACTATTTTGATAGTTTCATAAACACATGACGTCATCCATCTGTATTCCAAGTAATATTAATACATTCACGTTTAACTATACTTTTGTATAAGAGTTCTCCAATTCATCGCTAAATTTTATTTATACGCGCACTCACGATATAGCATATTGCGACTCACTCTTCAGCAGCTAACCGAAAAGGTTTTCGCTCAACATTTGGATTGCTTGGTTCTCTTGCAAGACAAGTTTAAGACTCTCCAATTTTTAAACGCGGACAGATTGTTTTATGTATAATACACTTTTCTTAAAATCCCAAGGACTGGCTTCCTATATGCTTTTCATCAGGATAACCCTTCCAATTCAAGTAAGGTAGTTTTATTATACTGTAACAAAAATGATCAATAATGCATAACATACTTGCGATATTTTTTTAATTATATCTGTACTAGTATGAAAGCTACCCATCATTTTCACTAAAGCGTTATCATCCTTTTTGGAAAATAGAAAATGCTAACTATTAATAACACCATAATGGTAAATTGATACTCCAATTGCTTGAATAGTGGTCGAATGGTGATGAGTTTATAAACCATTCAACGACTAACAGTTGACGAATAGAGTATATTGGTAACATATACCCTCTTCAGTCATGATTTCTCATGCTGGAAATAACTTGTTGGCTTAGTAAGCTATTACTAATATACAAATGTACTGCAAATACACATGTTACAAGTTATATTATTCATTATTTGCGGTAATGAATTTTTTTGATAGTTTTGCGGACTATCGATTTTAACACCGTTTATTAGATATGCTTTTTCACAATTGAAATATAAATTTCTTTATATTTTCACTGTATTTCAAGTTTATGCCCTAAACCATATTTTTAAAGTATTAAAGACTTGTTTCGTCTCCTGTATACCTCCTTACTATATTAAGTATATACTTTTTAGGTTTTTTAGTCAATGATTTTTTTTGATTAAATTGAACTTTATATTTACATATGTTATTATAGCTAATTAATTAGAGGGGTGAATGGTTATGCCTTATAATTGGGACCGTGAAAATTTCATAGAACAAATCAAAATTTTAAGAAAAATGGTTGATGAAGAAACAGATTTTATTAAAAAAAATACATTACAAAGATACCTTGATTGTGCTAATAAGGTATATCATGAAACCTTTAATAACTTTCCTAAAATAGGATACTCTATGGAACAAAAATTTGTTTCTATTGTAGATAGTAGATTGGAATATGGAAGATATTATAGTATTATTTCTAGATTCTTAGAAGATGCTAATTCATTAGATGAAAGAGTTTTTGGAATAGCTACTTTAATGGATAAATACGAAGAAGAACCAAGTAATCCTAAATTAGAATCTGACACTCACATTTCACATTGTAAAGCAATTAGTTTAGTTCACTTTTTTTACAAAGAATTTGACGAAGAATTATACGATGCTTTTAGTAAAGCATTTGCAGATAGATTTGATACTTTAAAATTTTCTGAGGGTAAAATAAAAGAAGAAACTTTTGAAGCTAGTGGCTCTACTCTATTTATTGGAGGCGTTAATAAAAACTTTATTACTTTATCTGAAGGAAATGATGTAAGTTTATATGAAGCTATGGTTCATGAATATGGACATGTTATTCAAAATATAATAAATCCTGAAGTTAACTTTACATATAGAGAAGATTTTTTTGCTGAAGTTGCTGCTATTTTCCCTGAACTTGTTGCAATGTACGAAAATGCTCCAGGTTTTTGTAATGTTCAAAATCAATATTCTAGATATCTTACTTTTTTATCATATTGGGATAGTGCTGCTGACTTAGATGCACATATGCCGATATCTAATATATGGCATGATACTAACTATAAATTTAATCATAAATTTTATAAAAGTTTAAAAGAAACATTAAATTTAAGTAAAAGCGATTTCAAAAGAATTGTTGATGTTACTTTAGAATTACATGGAGTATATATTTTAAGTTATATTACTGCGTTAGAATTGTTATATATTTATAAACAAGATAAGAAAAAGGCGCTTGAATTATTTAAGGGATTATTAAGAATTCCGGCTAATGTAAATGTTATTGAATATATTGAAACTAATATAGGATTAAATATTCATGCCAAGGATGAGTTAATATCATTAATGGATGATATGGAGTTGGCTTTAACAAAAAGGAGGTAGGTTCTCTATGCAAAGATGGAATATTAATTATTTAAAAGAACTATATGATAAATATTATAAATTATCATTTGAAACAAAAGACCCTACTCTTTCTTTGGAATATGAAAGTACTGCTAATTCTATTCTTGGAGTTATAGAGAGATATGATGAATTAGTACATAAACCTAGAACACAAAGTGTTAGTATAGATATCTTTTCATATAGAGATGTTATAGATAATGATAGAGATTTGATTATGAGATATGGTTATTCATTTCCTTGTATAAGAGATTTTAATGAATACAATGGAAGACTTGATATTAATCCACAAAATTTAACTAGAATAAATACTACTGTAAATAAAGTGTTACAAGTTAGTCGTGGGTTTTACGATCAATTTGATAGTAGATTTAGAGATACTTATATTAAGATGTCTAGGAATTTTAGAAATACTTTACACTTTTACAAATTGACTCCAGGAGTTAAAGAGTTTGGTCAAACCTATTCTATTTATAAAACAGATATTACTTTCTTTGAACTTGGTTATTGTAATTCTGCTCAAGATTATATATCTGTGATTCATGAGTTTGGACATGGTATATCTTGTTCATTAAACCAAGAGGCAATGTGGGATTATGAGAAATACTGTTTAATAGAAGTTGATTCATTATTTTTTGAATTACTGGGACTTGACTATATAGGTCAAACTTTAAATTGTCAACAAGATAGTTTTACTATAAATTTAGAAGTACTAGAAGATTATTTATACTCTGCTAAGTTAATATGTACTAAGTTAGATATGTATGATGCTCTTACTTATAAAGAATTAAAGAATAAAAGAAAGATAAAAAAATACTTAGCTACTGAGAGTGATTATGATAAAAAAGGTATTGAAGATGTAATAAATACTCAAATGAGAGAGTTAATGCATTATATTGTGTCTTATTTAACTGCTGTTGAATTATATTTAATATATCAAGAAAGCCCTGAAACTGCGTTAGACTTATTATTTGAAATAATTAATCATAGTGAAAGAAGTAATCAAAAGTATCTTGAATATATAAGGAGTTTAGGTTTAGAACCTGGTAAGAATTTTGATAGATATTTAGAAGTACTAATGAATAAAGCAAAGGATTTGAAAGATGAAAAGAGCTTACGATATAAAAATTAATGATTTAAAAGAATTACTTGAGCTACTTTATGATAATTCTAATGATTCTATGGTACTAAAAGATGCTATTAGATTAGAGAATTATATAAAAAGATTAGAGAATAATTTTTGTACTGAAGATAGTTCTTCTTTATTAGAGAGAATGGCTGGGGATATTCAGTTATTACCTTTTTATAAGCCATTTTATCCTTTTATAGAGAGATTTTTGAATACAGGAGTTAATCCTTGTGATTTTGATACCGAGATTACTTATAAGACTATTAAATTAAGTGATAAACAGATAGTAAGTGATACTCAAGCTTTCTTTGCGACACAAGGAGAATCTATTTATAAAAGTTATTGTGACTTTATGGAAGAAGCTAGTGATCATTTAAGATTTATTTCACCACGTACTAATACAGATGGAGAAACTATTTCATTAAAAAGTATTGGTGAGTCTTATGTTTTTTCTCCAAATTATTCTGATATAACAAAGTTTACTATTTTAACTCACGAGATACAACATGTTATAGATTTTTATATTAATCCAGATTTTTCTGATTACTATATAATACGTGAAAGTATTGCGATATTTAGAGAATTAATTGCTTGTGATTTTATAGCAGATAAATATAATTTAAAAGATGAAAACTATAAAAGGCAGTATGTGATTCATGCAACTATTAAGTGTCAGGCTTATAACTTAGGTTATAAAATGGAAATATTAAATATAATTAATAGAAATCGTTCTTTAAATTCAGAGGAATTATTGAAATTACTTGAAGAAAAGGGATTTGATAAGGAAGATGTTGAATTCTATTTTGAGGAAGATATATCAACTAATTATGTTTATCAGATTGCTTATCTAATTGCTTTGGAACTATATAATTTATATAAAGTTGATAAAGAGAAATGTTTTATGTTAGTAGAAGATATTATAAGAAATGGTAATCCTATTAATATATTGAGTTTATTAAGTGAATATGGAATAACATTAAATAATAATGTTGATACTTATGAGAAGAAATTGTTGAAAAAAATAAAAGGTATTAGTTAATACTTTTTTAGTTGTTTTCGATTAAATAGTTTTTATATTCTTCGATGATTTGGAACATCTCTTCACTTATTTTACTTTGACATATTTGATTTTTTATTTCTTTACTTTTTGGCATTCCTTTAAGATACCAGATTATAAAACTTCTTATTTCTAGAAGGGCTGCTTTTTCACATTTATCTTCTAATAATAGTTGATAATGTCTTTTCATCATTTCTACTTTTTCTAAGAATGAAACTGGTTCTGGTTTGGTGCCATCTTCTAAGTATTCAACACATTCTTTGATAAGCCATGGATTACCAAGGACTCCCCTACCTATCATAACTGCATCACAGTTTGTTGTTTCTAACATTTCTTTAGCTAGTTCTGGTGATGTAACATCGCCGTTACCTATTACTGGGATTGAAACAGCTTCTTTGACAGCTTTGATTATAGACCAATCTGCTTTACCACTATAACCTTGTGCTCTTGTACGTGCGTGAATTGCAATAGCTTTTGCGCCAGCTTTTTCACATACTTTAGCAACTTCAACGGCATTGATATGTTTTTCGTCCCAACCACTTCTTATTTTAACTGTAACTGGTACTGAAACACTTTCAACAACTGCTTTTACTATTTCATAGATTTTATCTGGGTCTTTAAGAAGAGCACTTCCTGCTTGGGCACGTACTGCTACTTTTGGTACAGGGCAGCCCATGTTTATATCGATAATGTCTGGATGCATTTTCTCTTCAATTATTTTAGCAGCAGCGACGAATGATTCGATATCACTACCAAAGATTTGTTGAGTAATTGGTCTTTCCATTTCGTCCATCTTTAATAAATCGAAAGTCTTTTCATTTGAATACATGATAGCTTTATCACTAACCATTTCAGCATAGATAAGACCTGCTCCCATCTCTTTAATTATCTTACGATAAGATGTATTAGAAATACCAGCCATTGGAGCTAGTACGATTTGATTTTTTATTTCTACATTACCTATTTTCCACATGGTAATCACCTCAGTCGTTAGTATTATAACAAAAAATGTATAAAGATGTAAAAATAACATATAATAATTACAAATTAGCACTCACTATTGACAAGTGCTAATTATGGGTTTATAATTTAGTTATAGAAAGAAGGAAAATTAAGATGAGTTTAATTCCAAGAAGTTTTTATTTAGATGACATTTTTGAAGATATGGGAAGACCTCCTAAGATGCCTCATGAAATGAAATGTGATATATACGAAAGTAATGGTAATTATAGCATCGAGATGGATATTCCAGGTTATGATAAAAAAGATATTTCTATAGTATGTGAAGATGGTCTTTTAACTATTACTGCTGAAAAAAATGTTGAGTCAGAAGATAATAATGAAGACAGAAAATATATAAGACGTGAAAGATTTTATGGTAAAGTAAGTAGATCATTTAACTTTGCTGATATTGACGAAGAAAATATCAAAGCTGAATTCAATAATGGTACATTAAAAGTTACAATACCTAAGGAAGTAAAAACTGAAACTAAAAAAGTTATCGAAATAAAATAAAAAAATAAGAACTTAGTTCTTATTTTTTAGTTGTTTGTTTTGTTGTTTTTTTAGTTGTTGTTTTCTTTGCTGGAGTTTTTTTAGGTTTTTCAACAACTGGTTCTTCTTTTTCTTCTTCTACTACTTCTTCTTCAGTTTCAGGAATCATTTCTTCTTCTACTTCTTCAGCATATGCTAAAGTTTTTTCTTTTGGTTCAAGAACAAATCTGTAAAGAAGTGCAGCAAGTACACCACCAACTACTGGAGCAATAATGAACAATGGTAATTGTTCTAATGCAACACCTTCAGTAAATAAAGCTGGTCCAATACTTCTAGCTGGGTTTACACTTGTACCAGTAAATGGAATACCAAATATGTGTACTAATGTTAATGTAAGTCCAATAACTACTCCTGAAGAACTGTTTTCTTTTTTAGTTGCTGCTAATACAGTTAATACAAATACAAATGTTAAGATTAACTCTACTACAAATGCAACTTCAGTTGTAACCATAGCCCCCAACGCACTTTGAGTTTCATAAAGGTTTGCTCCTAATGATGCAGTACTTCCCCATATAAATGAAAGAATACTTGCACCAGCACAACCACCAATGATTTGAGCCGCTATATAACAAACGCAATCTCTCAAATTCATTCTACCATCAATCAAGCAAGCTATTGAAACTGCTGGATTAACATGAGCTCCTGAAACTCGTCCAAAAATAGCGATTATTGCAACTAATGCTAGTCCGAATGCTAAAGCAATGATTAACCATGACCAAATTTGTGGAGCAACTAATTGTTGATCTGTCACATATCTGCTAATAGCAACTGCAGTACCACATCCGAAGAAAACTAAGAACATTGTTCCCAATAATTCAGCTAAATACTTTCTTAAATTATCTATCATTTCAAATCCTCCTTGTTGATATTATACCACTTAATTGCAAAATATGCGTAAATATATGCTATAATTTAGGTATACAATATATTTATAGTAAGGAGAAACATTATGAAAAATTTAAAGAAAGTATTATTTGGTTTATTAATGTTAGTTGTAGTTGCGTTAGTTATTGTTCTTGGTTGTGTAGCTTATGTTGATATTCAATGTTCAGAAGCTAAGGAGTATTTAGTAGACACTTATGATTTTAATAAGAGTGATTTACAAGCTACTAAATATACAGAATATGTTTATGAGGATATAACTGATTGTAGTTCTTTATGGTTAAAGAAATGTACTGATGATGAGAATCTTTTATACAAATATACTTTTAAAACTAAAGATGGCGAAGAAATCGTTGTTAGTGAAGATAAAGATGGAAACTTAACTGATGACTATGGTACTGATTCACCAAATGCTAATGAGTTACAAGAACTGATTGATGATTCTACTCATGAGATTTCTGATGAAGAATTAATTGATGCTTTAACACAATAAAAAAAGAAATTATAAAATTTCTTTTTTTTATGATTCTTTAAATAAAAGGTCATCATATCCAGAAGGTAAAACATTATTTATTACATAATCAATTAATTTTTCACGATTATTTTTCAATTTACTTTCTAGGATTTTTTTGTACATGTCATCTAGAACTTGACCAATATATTCTTGTTCTACTCCTAAATCAAGTAAGTCCTTACCTGTTATCTTTATTTCATTTTTCTTTAAGAAAGATGATTTACGAGTAATACCTTTTAATTTTTCATAGTCATTTTCAATATTAGTTAATTCTGATGTATATGCTGGATTTTTAGCATAATAATTTGCTCTTTTTAATTTAAATAAATCTTCTAAGTTTTCACTTCCAAAGTTTGATAAGAAATTTTTGATTTTCATTTCATTATCAGGAACTGTATAATCATGGAATTCTACTAACTTAGTTACTTTTTGAATTATTTTTTTATTAAATTTAAATCTATTTAATATTTCACGAGTTATATCGGCACCTTTTTTACCATGTTCTGGATATTCAGTTGTTCCATCAGCCTTTTTTACAGATGTATAAGGTTTAGCTATATCATGGAATAATGCTGCTAATCTCAAATCTAATCTTGGTTCAATTGTCTTTAAAGTGACAAATGTATGTTCTAAAGCATCATAAATATGATGTGGGTCGTTTTGATTAAATCTTTCTAATAAAGCTAATTCTGGTAATACTTCTAAAAATATATCGAAGTATTTTTTGATGTAGAAATCACATCTTGGAACTACTAATAATTTAGATAGTTCATCTCTGATACGTTCTGGAGCAACTTCTTTTAATAAGTTTCTATTGTCATCCATATACTCTTGTGTTTCTGGATCAATACGCATTCCATATTCAGCTGAAAGCCTTATTGCTCTTAAGATTCTTAATGGATCATTATAAAACACTTCATCATCTTCACCATTAACTCTGATAATTTTATTATTAATATCTCTTACTCCAGTATTATAATCAATTAAGCCATCCTCATCAGAATAAGCTAAAGCATTCATTGTAAAATCTCTAGTTGCTAAATCAGCTTCTAAAGTATTTTCTTTTGTTCTATAGCGAGCAACTTCCATAGGAAATTTACTATTTACAATACCTAAGTGAGATTTATTTTCTCCACAGTAAAAAGTATTATAGTCTTTAAGGGCTTTTTTGATATCTTCGATTGAGGCATTAGTACTAATGTCATAGTTAGATGGTTTCATATTCATAACCCAGTTACGAACTGCGCCACCAATTATATAAGCTTCGTATCCTTTTTCATTTATAATGTTCAATACTTCATTAACAGGTTTTGGAATAACTATATTCATAGATGTATACCTCCATATCTTTCTACCCTCTATATTATTATACTTAAATTTGTCAAATTTGTATAGTAATTTTTAGACAGAAAAAAAGATATTGCAGTAAACTACAATATCAAAATTGAATACTTCTCTCTTCGTTAATAAAATTATTTGATAACCATTCACCTATTTCGACACTATGCTCTAAATAATATTGATAATAAGCTTCACTTTGATTGTCACCAAATAAGAAGTTGCTACTATCTTTACTGGTGTCAATATTTAACACTTGAAATACATCAATATTCTTCTCCCTTACATATTCTTTTATTTGTGATATTGTTGGTTCCATGGTACCTCCTTATTTTTTAATATTACCCTTTTCATTATATCATATTATTGTAGTTAAAAAAAATGAAGAATTATTCTTCATTTCTTTCTTTTAATAAATTGTAAAGTCTTTCTATTGAATTATTAAACTTTTGAACAGTAAATCCTTCTTTTAATTCAAACCATTCTGGTTCTGTTACTTCATATTCTTTCATCTTACGATAAACATCTTTTTCTAGATTTAAAACATAGCATGAAGATAAAATATCATATAGATAATTAGTATTTTTAGATAATATTACATCATAATCTTTTTTATTATCAGACCAAATGAAGTTTTTGAAGTTTTCAATTTTCGCATATTGTTTAGTACCAAATAATGTTCTTTTAGGCATATATTTGTAGAAAAACATTATTGCAGCAATACAAATAGTACAAATTAAGAAAGTTATTAAATAAATTCTATTTCTTCTAAATGCTGGTAATAACATTATTATTAGGATTATTACTGCTAAAGCAATAAATATATATAAAGCTTTTTTATTCATTTTAAACTCAGTATGTTCAACAAAATTAATTAAAATATAAAGAGTTATAATACTGAATATAACAGATATAGGTAGTAAATATAATTTATTTATTTCAATAAAAGGAACTGATGTTAATAAAATAAGAATTGTTGCTACGATTAACATTAAGTAAGCTTTTTTT
>CAVAGO010000062.1:0-12774 GCA_963588075.1 bacterium
GATTTATCAGTGTTATTTTCTGATTCTTCGTTTTCCTCTTCGACTTTGACTATTTGAATTTCTTCTTTATCATCTTTATCTACTTTTTCTTCGTCATCTTCATTTTTATTTTTTTCTTCTTCAACTTTTTCTTTTGATTCATTTTCTAAAGCTGATAAAGCTTTGATTATTTGGTCTTCGTCAGTTTCGATATTTTTCTTTTTTTCTTTTTTCTTTTTATCAGTAGTTTCTTGATTATCAGATTCTGCAACTTTTTCGGTTGGTTCGTTTGTAGTTTCTTCATTTTCATCTATCGGAGTAGATTTGTTTTCTGATTCTAGTTCGGTATTACCGTTTCCTAGAATATAATCACGAATTGCTTTTTCATCTTTGGTAAAATCTATTTTGACATCAGTTATTCTGATTATTTCATCAAATGATGTTTCACCTTCGATAACTTTTTCAAATCCATCTTTTAAGATTGAATTACTATTTGCATAAATTATATTTCTTATTAAATCACGATTTTTATTATTAGAAATGGCACTTCTTAATTCGTCGTCGATTGTTACTACTTCAACAACTGGTAGTTGATCTGTGTAACCATTTTGACAATCAGAACATCCTTTTGGATAATAAATTTCATCGACATCTTTATCTAAAATATATTTGATAACTTTCTTTTCGTAATCGCTTGTTTTTCTTTTTTCACGACAGTTTGGACATAACTTTTTAACTAGTCTTTGAGAAATAATTCCTACTAAATTAGAACCTAATAAGTAGTTTTCAACTTCCATATTTAATAAAGTTTCAATAGTTGTATAAGCATTTTTTGTATGCATCGTAGAAAGAACTAAACGACCAGTAACAGAAGCTCTAATAGCACTACGAGCTGTTTCATCATCTACTAATTCACTAATACAGATTACATTAGGATCTTGTAATAAAATATTTCTTAATAAGCTTTTATATGTTAGTCCTTTTTCAGGAGCTATTTGAACTTGATTGATACCTTCTATTTTCATTTTTATTGGGTCTTCAATAGAAATGATATTAATTGATTTATTATTTAATTCTTTTAATAAAGAATACATTGTTGTAGTTTTACCAGATGATGCTGTACCAGTTACTAAGATGATTCCTTGAGGTTCTTTTAGTAATTGTTTTATTTCTGCAACATCATTTTGATTTAATCCGATTTTACTAATACTTTTAATATTTTTGGCGTAGTTAGAAATATGGACAACTATTTTTTCGCCATCAGCAACAGGTAGAGAAGATACACGCATATTAGTTGAAGTTCCTTCAACATCGAAACTAATTGCACCGACTTGAGGAAGGAATGTTTCGGTAATATTCATGTTTGCTAATATTTTTACTCTAGTTACTATGTTTGACTTTACGTTTTCTGGTGCTGTTGTATATTCAACTAAGTTACCATTTATTCTAAATCTTATTACTAATTCATTTGGTTGTGGGTCGAAATGAATATCTGTTGCTTTCATTTTTACAGAGTCAGTTAATATTTTTTTGACAACACTAACTGTTGGTTCTTTTTCAAAATCATATTCTTTCAATGCCATATTTGCCACCTCTTTATTATTCTTACTATATAATTATACCATACTTATTTTTTTCCTCAATAAAATTTATTGCAAATATTTGGCGATTGTTTTATAATACACTTAATATGTTGAAGAAGAGGAGTACTCTGTTTGGATACTAGAGAGAGTTCGTGGTTGGTGGAAACGAATGTTGAAGATAGAGGAAGGTTGCTTTGGAGTAGAATAATGTATACAAGTTATTCCGTTAATCGCGTTAAGATAAGAGTGTATGATAAGTTCATAAACTAAGGTGGTACCACGTATTTATTGCGTCCTTAGATTATGAGCTTTTTTTATTTATAGAAAGAGGACATTGTTATGATAGAAGCATTTGATAAGTATGTAAGTAATTATGATTTTGATGATGAAAATATTAAATTAAAATATGATCATTCAGTACGAGTCATGAACTTGATGGTTAAGTATGCTGAATTACTAGGATTTAGTGAAGAAGATATAGAACTTGCTAGATTGATAGGTTTACTTCATGATATTGGAAGATTTGAACAATTAAAGGTTTATCATACTTATGTAGATTTGAAGAGTGTTGATCATGCTGAATATAGTGTTGTTCAATTATTTGATAAAGGTGAGATTAAACTATTTACTGATAGAGAAGATTGGTATCCAATAATTGAATTTGCTATTAGATATCATAACAAGAAAGAATTACCGCAATGTGGTGATGATCGAGTCTTAAAGTTTGCGAACTTAATTAGAGATGTCGATAAGATAGATATAATGTATTTACTCGGAGTTTTAGGTGATTTAAATAAAAAGATTAATAGAGAGTTAGAAGTAACTCCAGAAGTTAAGAAATGTATTTTTGAACATGAAGCGGTAGCTAATGAGATTGTTCAAAATTATAATGATAGATTAGTGGTACAATTTGCTTTTGCATTTAATATAAAAAATGATGTTGTCTTGGAGGAATATAAAGAATATTTTAATGCTTATTATAAGCAACTTGAAGATGATGGAAGTTTTAAAGATATGTATGAAGAAATAATTAAATATATAGATGAGAGGATTGATAAATATGAAAGAAATAGAAACTAAATATAATCATTCAAAAATAGAAGATGGTAAATACGAAAATTGGAAAAAAGCTGGATATTTTAATTCAGGAGATAAAAGTAAAGATCCTTTTTGTATAGTTATACCTCCACCAAACGTTACAGGTAAATTACATTTAGGACATGCAATGGATGTATCTATTCAAGATATTATTATTCGTTATAAAAGATTACAAGGATTTGATTGTTTATGGTTACCAGGTATGGACCATGCTGCTATTGCAACAGAAGCTAAAGTAGTTAAGAAACTTAAAGATATGGGAATTGATAAATACGAATATGGTAGAGAAAAATTCCTAGAAGCTTGTTGGGATTGGACACATGAATATGGTGGAAATATTAGAGACCAATGGGGTAAAGTAGGTATTTCAGTTGATTATAATAAAGAAAGATTTACTTTAGATGAAGGTTTAAATAAAGCAGTTACTAAAGTATTTGTTGATTACTATAATGAAGGAATTATTTATAGAGGAGAAAAAATAATTAACTGGGATCCAGCTGCACAAACTGCGTTATCAAATGAAGAAGTTATTTATAAAGATGTAGAAGGGGCTTTCTATCATTTAAAATATGTTATTGAAGGTACTGAAGATTACTTAGATGTAGCTACTACTAGACCTGAAACATTATTTGGAGATACTGCTGTAGCAGTTAATCCTGATGATGAAAGATTTAAACATTTAATTGGTAAGAATGTAATACTTCCTATTGTAGGTAAAGCTATTCTAATTATTGGGGATGAACATGCTGATCCAGAATTTGGAACTGGTTGTGTTAAGAGTACACCCAATAAAACAAACCGTATATTTATTAGGGATTTAAGGGGATCATTAGGGTACTCCTATTAGTTATTTTATTAGAAAAGAGAGGATGAAGAAAAATGTTAGATAAAAAATATAATGCACAAGAAAAGGAAACAAAATGGTTAAATTATTGGAAAGATAACAAGATATATGAGTTCAAGCCAGATCACAGAGAAGTTTATTCAATTGATACTCCTCCTCCAACAGTAAATGGTAAAATTCATATAGGACATATCTTTTCATATTCACAAACAGAAATGATTGCTAGATATAAAAGATTAAGAGGATATAATATTTTCTATCCATTCGGATTTGATGATAACGGACTACCTAGTGAAAGATTAGTTGAAAAAGAACAAGGAAAAAAAGCACATGAAATTGGGAGAGAAGATTTTTCTAAATTGTGTTATGAAACAACTGATAAATATGAAGAAGATTTCCAAGAATTATTTAGTAAAATGGGTGTTAGTACAGATTGGAATATTCATTATAAAACAGTAAGTCCATCTACTATAAAAATAAGTCAAACATCATTTTTAGATTTAGTTGATAAAGGACATTGTTATCATAAGGAAAGTCCAGCGTTATGGTGTAATGAATGTTTAACTTCGATTGCACAAGCTGAATTAGAAACCAAAACAATTAAGACAACATTTAACTATGTTAATTTTAAAACAGTTGAAGATGGCGAAGAATTCACAATTGCAACGACAAGACCTGAATTGCTTCCTGCAATAGTATGTGTTTTTGTAAATCCTAACGATGAAAAACATAATCATTTAATTGGTAAGACAGCACATATTCCAGTAATAGATGTCGAAGTTCCAATTATGGCAGATGAAAAAGTTGCAATTGACAAAGGTACAGGTGTTGTTATGTGCTGTACTTTCGGAGATCAAACAGACATTGAATGGTGGAAAAAATATAATTTACCATTAAAATATATCTTTACTGAAGATGGAAAAATTGTAGAAAATGTACCAAACTATGGTGGATTAAAAATAAAAGAAGCTAGAAAACAAATAATAGAAGATTTAAAAGCTGGTGGATTTGTAGTTAAAATCGAAGAATTAGAACACGAAGTACAAACTCACGAAAGATGTGGAAAAGAAGTAGAATACTCAGTAATGAATCAATGGTTTATAGATATTATGAATCATAAAGAAGACTTTATTAAAATTGGAAATGAAATCAAATGGCATCCTGAACATATGAAGAGTAGATATGATGAATGGGTTAATAATGTTGCTTGGGATTGGTGTATATCTCGTCAAAGATATTTTGGTGTTCCGTTTCCAGTATGGTATTGTAAAGACTGTGGTGAACCGATTTTTGCAAAAAAAGAAGATTTACCTGTTAATCCATTAGTTGATAAACCTTATACTGATAAATGTCCAAAATGTGGATGCACAGAGTTTAATCCTGAAACAGATGTTATGGATACATGGGCAACTTCTTCAGTAACACCATTAATAAATATGAAATATGGTGAAAAAAATAATTATGAAGATATTTTAAAACCAATGAGTTTGAGAACTAACGCTTCAGAAATTATTAGAACATGGGATTTCTATACAATCGTAAAATCATTCTATCATTTTGGACAAAGACCTTGGGATAATGTAATGATTTCGGGATTTGTTATGGCTAATAAAGGAGAAAAAATTAGTAAGAGTAAAGGTAATAGTAAAGTTGAACCAATTGATTTAATCGCACAATATTCTGCTGATGTAATTCGTTATTGGGCTGGTTCTGGAAGATTAGGCACTGATATTGTATTTAGTGAAGAAACACTACTTCGAGGAAAAAAATTAATTAATAAAATTTGGAATGTATCTAAATTCATTGAAATGCACTTAGCTGATTATGAAGATAAAGAATTTAATGATTATGAGTACATTGATAAATGGATTTTGGGAAGTTTCCAAGAGATGGAAAAAGGATTTATTAAATATTTAGATGAATATGAAGTAGGATTAGCATTAAACACTCTCGAAAAATTCTTCTGGAATTTCTGTGATAACTATATTGAAATTGTAAAACACAGATTATATAGACCTGAAGAATTTGGTGCTATTCCTAGATACTCTGGTCAAAAAACAGTTTATACAATTCTTTATAAATTATTACAAGACTTCAGTATTTTCTTCCCATTCATTACAGAAGAAATATATCAAGAATTGTATAAAGAAAAAAAATCAATTCATATCACTGAAATTGAACCATTAGATTTTAACTTTGAATCTGAAATTAAAAATGGAGATTTAATTATGAACATAATAAGTCAAGCAAGAGGAGAAAAAACAATTAATAATGTTTCATTAAAAACTCCAATTAAAAATTTAGATTTAAGTTTAAATAAAGAATTGGAAGATGCAATCAACGCTTCAATTAAAGATTTCAAAGCGACTTTATTTATTGAAAACTTAAATATTAAGTCAATTGATAAAGATTATGAAGTTAATAATATAGAGTTAAATTTAGAAAATATTGATTAAAATTAGCATAGATTAGTTTCTGTGCTTTTTTTAATTTGATGCTTTAAGTCAAACACTGATTATGGTGTTTTATTTTTGTAAAAGGGAAAGGGTGATAAAAATGGTGTTCAAGATAGAAAAATCAAAGAATTATACCGTTATGAGTAATTACCATCTTCAAGATAAAAATATATCATTTAAAGCAAAAGGATTACTGTCATTTATGTTAAGTCTTCTTGAAGACTGGGATTATTCACTTGCAGGATTGGTTAGTATTAGTAAAGAAAATACAAAAGCAATAAGAACTATATTAAATGAACTTAAAGAAAATGGTTATCTTGTAATTGAACAAACTCGTGGTGATAAGGGTTATTATAAGTATAATTATATAATATATGAACAACCTATCACTCTTGAAAAAGCCAAGGACAATCCAGATACCCAAAAAGGATATGCCGTTGAAGGAGATGCCGTAAAGGACACACAAATAAATACTAATATACAAAATACTAAAGAACAAATAGATAAAGACGATAAAACCAAAAAATCGTCTTTTTTTGATGTCGAAGAACATAATCCTTTAACAATTGATTTGATTAATAGAAATTTTATAAAAGAAGATGATCTTCAAATTTTTTATTATGATAAGTTATTTGATGAACTCCTGCAAGATTATTCGTTTAAGGATTTAGTTATAATAAATCATTACATTATTCCAAGAGTAATGGAACGTGATTATCGTGATGAGAATGGAGATAAAATAGAAAATATATTTGGCTATTTTAAAAATTCAGTTTTAAATAATATAGATAAAGTAAAAAATAATGAAGTTGAATGGGATGAAGAGTTAGGTTGGTTTAAAGAAGTGATACCGAAAGAAATAGAGGAAGACTTAGAAATTGATATATAGAAAAAAGACTCTAGTTTTGAGTCTTGCTATGTTACTTCAAATGTTTAATAAAACTATGTACTAATTCAATTTTTTCATCATCTAATTTTTGTAGGTCTTTCATTACTTCATACAATTCTGAATGCTTAGGTATTTTAATGCACTCAAAATTTTCACTCGGAGGATTATTTTGCAAACTAATATCTAACATCTTATAATATTCAGAATAACTATAATTCAAACCATTTAAAATTTTATCTATTATTCTTTGGGTTACAGATGATTTATAATTTCCAGCTGCAATATAGAATATCGTTGACCTTCCTACTTCACATTTTTTAGCAATCTCAGTAGGTGTCATATTATATTTTTTTCCATAATCGTTTATTATGGATCGTAGTACATTTAATACATTTTCATTATCCATAATTCAGTCCTTTCATAATGTGATTTCTAAAATAATTTTACCTTTTTTTTGTCTAAAAGTCCATAATTTCAGATTAAAAAGTACAAAATAATGGACGTTTCATAGACCATCAACTAATTTGGTAGTATCATAATATTGTAAGTTTCCTTATTTATTAAGAGAAAGTTATGTGTAATTATGGTGATAACTTAGTTTTTTGTCGAAAGGAGGATTTTTTAAACATAGTTGTAGATTAAAGACTAAGTTCATTTACAGCTATGTTAAGACTAACTATCACAACATATCAGACAATTAGAAATGAGGAGCGTATTATGTCTAAAGAAAATAAAGTAGTAAATGAAGTAAGAGAAGTATTAAGCAGTATAGAAGTTGAAGTAAATAACAAACAATGTATTTCAAGAGAAAAATATAATTTGTTAAAGGAGAAGCTAGCAAACTTAATAAACGATTATATATCTACTATTAATGAATGTGATAGACTTAATTCCTTAGAAACGAGATTGGAAGATTTTATTGAAATAATTGGGATGATGTGTAATATTTCTGTAGGAAGTTTAGAAGGATTAGAAAATTTGGAAAACACAACAAACTACATGAAAGAAATATTTAGTAGTTTGAAACAGAAATAGAAAGAAGGCTGTATAGAATCTCTATATAGCTTTTATTATACTATTGACAAAAATAATGTATCCTTTAATTGTAGTCCAAAATAATGGACTGATAAGAATAGGAGGGATAAAATTAAAATTTGAAATCGGACAGAGGTATAGGGTGTATAATGGTTTATCCGAAAATCATAGAAGATTTCTCACTGTAATTGCTATTGATAATGACTTGATTTATTATGCTTATGACGGTGAAGATTTAGTTCAATGTTTTTCAATTAGAAGTATGTTTGTAGTTGACCTAATAAAAGTGGTCTAATTTTTTGAAACGACAAGTCCAAAATAATGGACTTAAAGGAGGACTACAGAAATGAAAATTTCTAAGAAAGAAAAACTAATTCCTAATTGGGTTCTAAAAAATTTAAGAATGTATGGTAATTGTGCTTGTGGTTATGACCTAGTTAAAAAGCATGGAAAAAACAAATTATTAAGATTACTTGATAATTTTGGATATGAATGTACATTAAGAATAGTATTAGATCCAAATGAAAAAAAATATAAGAAATTAAAGTATCAACCCAATGCTTTTTATATTTTGGAATTAGTTAGATGGAAGCGTTGTAATGAAGAGTAGTGATAGACTTAGAAAAGGAGAAATTTATTTATTTGATTTAGCAGATTCTTATATCAATGTTCAAAGTGGAATAAGACCATGCTTAATAATTCAAAATGAGTTTGGTAATATATATTCTCCAACTGTGATAGTTGTACCTATTACTACAAAACTGAAAAAGACAGATTTACCAGTTCATGTATTAACAGAAAATTATTTTATGGGTAAAAAAATAATGGAAATGATATTATGTGAACAAATATTTACTGTTCCAAAATCAAGAATAAAAAAGTATTTAAGAACGCTTGATAAAGAAACATTAAAAAAAGTAGAAGTTGCAATAGAAGTTTCGTTAGGAATAGATGTGCCATAAGTTTGGAGGGATTATTATTAAAAAGTTGAAAATGGCGTATAATGATATTTTTGGAAAGAATATTGCAGACTATTGGGAAGCTGAAGGTTGTAATGGAAGAATGCAAAAATATAAAGTCGTATCAAAATACCTAAATATATTTAAACATATTATTAAGTTTGCATTTTTAAGTTATTTGTTATATCTAGCATTACAAGTATTAGCACTCTTATTAACGAATGTTAGTATATGTGATAAAATAATATGTAATGAAATACCATCATATGGTGCTTGTCTTTTCACTATTTTAAATAAATTAAAACTATACGGAATGATTTATTTAATGATTGTACTTATAAATGAATATTTTTTTGGAGATATAACAGTCAAAAGAATATATAAGAGCTTATTATTATTTTTAGGAATTAGTCCAGCAATTGTATTGATAGTTATAAATTTTAATATCTATTCAACAGGATTAATAACTATGTTCTTAATGGTATTATATGTATTTATGACTTTTTGTATTAATTTATTAAAAGGGAGAATTGATTTTTTGTATGATGTATCTGTTGGTGAGTTTTCAAATGTCAAAATAAAAGATCAGAAAATTGAAGAAAACAAAGAAGTAAAAGAAGAAATAAAAAAAGATTTTAAGAATAAGAAAAGGAGAAAGTGATTTAGATGCAAGGAATTGTAAAATGGTTTGATGATAAATTAGGATATGGTTTCATTGAGTGCGATGAAACAGATAAGGATGTATTTGTACATTTTAAAGAAATTAAAATGAAGGGATTCAAAACTCTTAAAGAGGGAGAAAAAGTTGAGTTTGATTTTGATGAAGATTTAGGTAAAGCTATTAATGTCAGAATTATTCAAAATGAAGAAGCTAATGTTAATGACTAATTTTGATTTCAATAGATGGAGTAGAATATTATCCTATAAGTTTAATAGATGAAGAAGAAACTATTAAAAATGGGAAAAGAATTTGTATTCAATATAGACCATTAATTGAAAAAAGAATGAAACAAATTCTGGCAACTCCAATGAATTCAGCAAGTATAGTAACATTTACTGGTAATCAAAGAAACAATCATTCTTTTGAAGATAAACTTATTGAAAGATGTACATGGAATGATGATCAGGTAACAAAATTTATTAATAACATATTAATTTTAGAACAAAGTGATAAAATTGCAGGACAATTTTTAAAAGAAAAATATATTTATGATAAATATGATAAAGAAATATTAGAAGACTTAAAAATATCTAAAAGGACTTTAATTTATCATAAAAAAGAAGCGTATTATAAAATAGCAATATGGTCTAATCAAGTTGTATATATTGAAAATAAAGCTATTCATTTTGAAAAGAAGTAACATAGTTTTATTGATGTGGTATATCCACATCTCTGATACATAGGAAGGTGTAATGGTATGAAAAAGAAAAAAATATTAATAATATTGATAATAATGATTGTTATATTTTTAGTAGGGTTTATTATGTATCTTAATAAAGAAGATAAAATAGAATTAAAACAAGATACTTATAATTTAGAATATGGAGATGAAATCGTAAAAGAAGTATCTTATTATTTAAAAGATACTGACTCTACTAAGAATATAAAGGATTATAAATTAGAGTGTAGTATAAATAAAAATAACGAGACTGGTTTGATTGATATTGGTAAATATACAATGACAATGAAGTATAAAAAACAAGAGGTAAGTATAAAGATAGTAATTAAAGATACTATTGCACCTAAATTTACCAAGACTGAAGATGTAATAGAGTTAGAGAAAGATATTAAAGATATTGATTTAACAACTTATTTTAAAGCAGATGATTTAGATGATGTAAAATTAACTATTGAAGGAGAGTATGATTTATCTAAAGTAGGTGAGTATAATTTAAAAGTGCTAGCTAGTGATAGTAGTAATAATCAAGCAAGCAAAGATTTTATCTTAAAGGTAAAGGAAAAAGAAGTTCCAAAAGAAACTGCTGTTAATAAAACACCATCTTCCTTTAAAAATAATTCCACAGCAAATAGTAATAATAATCAAAATAATAATAGTTCTGATAATGTAAAACAAAATACTGAACGATATAGAAAAGATATTTCTGACTTATATGTTAGACAAATAAATGAATATAGAAAGTCAAAAGGGTTAGCAGAACTACCAGTTACAACAGAAGCTCAAAATGAAGCTGATAGAAGATCAAAAGAATTAGTAACTAATTATTCACATGATGGTTCTGGTTATGGGTTTGGCGAAAATATTGGTGATGGTTCAATAGGTAGTGATTTCTTCGTGGCATGGAAAAATAGTCCATCTCATAATGCAACGATGCTAAGAGAAGAAAATAGAGCCATAGCAGCAAGTGTTTATGAATCCAACAATAAATGGTATGCAGTTGTAGTTTTTAGAATGAACTATTAAAAAAATTCTCATTTCGAGAACTTTTCTTTTAGTAATTTTTGAATAATATCAATGTTTTTATTATAATTATGTATTAAATGTTCCCAGTGACTAATATAATCTTGGAGTACATAATAATTTGTTTTGTCTTTATCTTTTTTGTATCTATTTTTAAAGTTTTTAATTGAAGTATGATAATTTGAAAATAGATAGTTTAAAGATAATATTCCTGTATCGTAATTACACCAAATCATTTCTATTAAGAAATTATAAATGGTGTCTAAATGATTATTGTTATTTAAGGATAAATTATTGTTAATATTATATTTATTAAAAAAGTCTTCATATTGATCATATATAAAATTTATGTTTTCATAGAAATTTCTTACAAATAATATTTTTATATTTTTCTTATAATATGGAATAAAAGAATTATCTCCCCAATACTTTTTACATAGCATAAACTTTGGTATTTGATTTTCAAATATACTTCTTATGTGAAGTTCTTTTCGTTTTAATGGGGTAAAAGATGACTCATACCAATATAAAACTTCACCAAGTATATCTAAAAATTGTTCATTACCAGTTAAATATCCTTTTTTTACAATTGCTGTTGAATTGGTTATTGTTTTTTCATCAGTTATATGTTGTATTATGTGATCCAAATCCCCATTATCAATTAAGTAAAACATTAAGTATCCATTAGAATATTCTTTTAGTGCAATATTCTTTAATTCATTTTTTCTTTCTTCTAATAACATTATTTTAATCCTATACTTTCTTACTATTTATATTAATAGTTTCAATTAATGTCCCTTCATTTGTTTTATATTCAATTTCATAATACCAATCATCTAAATTTTTAACTACCTCGTTAGGAAATAACTCATCATAGCCTTTATTTTCTCTAGTTGAACCTGTAAGGAATGTATTAGAACTTATAATAAGTCTGTTATTACATTTTAAGGTTACGGAAATAATATCATCTTTTTGTATATTTGTATTTTTAATTTTTATGTCTCCAAACATATAATGATATGATTTACCGTCAAATATAAAGATAGAATTATTAAATGAAAAACTTTCACTTTCACCATACATATTATAAATAAAACTTCTATTATTTATAAAATATATACCTGATGAAATTAATATAGCTGTAATTATTGCTATTAGTGTTAAAATTATATAATTAAATTTTTGTATTTTTTTAATTTCATATTCTATGATTGTAAATACGTTATAGGTATATGAATTTTTTTTACTTTTACTATCAGTTTTATATATACTTTTCAATTCGTTTATGATTTTAGTAGTAATCTTTTTTTTACCATTTTCTAACTTAATATAATCATTAATATCAATATTTAACTTATTTGCAATTTCTTCTTCTGACTTATTATTTTTAAGTCTAATTTCTTTAATAAAATTGCCAATTGTTTTACTTTTCATTCGAATTCTTTTCTTTGTTACAGATACTTTTTATAAAACTATCACTGAATTTATATAAATAATCTTCAATAGTTGCA
>CAVAGO010000063.1:0-12170 GCA_963588075.1 bacterium
AAAAAAGAAAGGAATCAATAAAAGGATCAATTCCTTAATATTGATTATACGAGGAAAAATATGAAGCAATGGACAATTATAATATTAACGATTATTACATTAATTTTAACATTTGCATTTGCAGAAATATTTAGTATTTATCATTTTGGTAGTGTGCCAACATTATTAACATCATTGTATTTAATATTCATCTTTGCTATTTTTGAATATTTATCAATTTCTATAACTTATGTTATTAGAAAATTAATAAAAAAGGAAAAAATTAGATCAAAAGAAATTATAGGATTGATTTTATTATTTATTGCCTTACTATTGATTTTATTATTTTTGGTAGTTGTAGATGTTGATTACTTAAATTGGTATACGAACTCAAGTCCATTTTATTTAAATGTAATAGTTCGAAGTGTTGAGTTCTTAATACCTTCACTAATACTTATAGTTGTAAGTGTTATATTATTAAAAAATAAAAAGTAATTAAAATTAGAATTTGTCGAGGTGATGATTAATGTGGTTAAAACTAAATTTAAACGGACTAAAATTTGATTTAAAGATAGATGACTATTCACCTAACCAAATGTTAGAAGGTAAGTGGGCTAATCTATCTTTTAGTTTTGAATTTCAAAATATAATACACTATTCACAAAATCAAAGTGAAAGTTTATTATGCTATGAAATAGATAAATTAGTTTTTTGTATAGAGAAACTATTAAACAACAAAATAGCTAAAAGAACAAAATTAGAAGGAATTGAACCGGATTTTACGTTTATTTTTAATCCTAAAAATCACAATAAGCAAATTGATATAAATATGGAGATGAAAGTAGCATTATGGAATGAAGGATTGAGTGATAATTCAATCATCGCAACGTTTGATAGAGACAACATCGAAATTTTATATTTGTATTTGTCGTTGGTTACTAACAAAGTTAATTCAAATGATTTAAGAATTAGAAAGTTAATAGAAAAAGGAATTATTTATACTAAAATTTAATGGAAAGACAACCAGTATACTAATAAGAGGTGATTGAAATGAGAATATCAATAAGATAAGTATGGCATAAACTTTGATTATGCCAAAATAAGGAGGCATAATATGTTAGAAATAAAAGATTTAAGTATATCTATTAGTGATAGATATTTAATAAAAAATTTAAACTTAGTATTAAACAAAGGTGACAAACTAGCTATCATCGGCGAAGAAGGAAATGGTAAATCAACACTATTAAAATCAATTTTAGGTATTTGTGAATATGCTGAAATAAATGGAAATATAAACTTTAAAAGCAATAAAATTGGATACTTAGAACAATCTATTAGTGATGATAAATTAGATATAAATGTATATGATTTCCTCTTCGAAGATGAAAATGATTATTACAATAAAATAAATAACTTATATAAATATCTAGACTTAATTAATTTAAATGACAAAATACTATTCCAGAAGATTAAAACATTATCAGGTGGTGAAAAAGTAAAAATAAGTATTTTAAAATTACTATTAAATGAATACGATATTTTATTTTTAGATGAACCAACTAATGATTTAGATATCGAAACATTGGAATGGTTAGAAAATTTTATTAATAGTACAAACAAACCAATTATGTATGTTTCACACGATGAAACATTACTTTCTAATACAGCAAATATGATTTTACATATTGAACAAATAATGAAAAAAACTGATTGTCGACATACTTTATTAAAAATAGATTATGATTCATATGTAGAACAAAGACTAAGAAAATTAGAACATCAAACACAAGTTGCAAAATCTGAAAAAAGAGAATTCAATAAACAACAAGAAAAATTACAAAGACTAATGCAAAAAGTTGAATACCAACAAAACACAATTTCAAGAAGTGATCCGCATGGAGCAGCAGTTCTAAAGAAAAAAAATGCATACCTTAAAATTCCAAGAAAGAAAATTAGATAATACGGAACTAACTGAAATACCAGATGTTGAAGAAGGTATCAATTTCTATTTTGAAGAAGTAAATATACCTAGAGCGAAAAATATAATTAATTTAAATATAGAAGAACTTAAAGTAACAAACAAAACTTTATCTAAAAATATAAAACTAGATGTAATCGGTAATGTCCATCTATGTATCATTGGTAAAAACGGAGTAGGTAAATCAACATTAATAAAATTAATCTATAATGAACTAAAAGATAGAACTGATATTAAAGTCGGTTACATGCCCCAAACTTACGATGATATTCTAAGTAATTATGAATATGTTTTAGATTTTATTGTTCCTCAAGGAAATAAAGATGAAATAACTCAAGCAAGAATGCTTTTAGGTAATATGAAATTTACTAGAGAAGAAATGACTGGAAAGATAAGAAATTTAAGTAACGGTTCCAAAGCAAAATTATTTCTTACAAAATTAGTAGTAGATAAATGCAATGTTTTAATACTTGATGAACCAACAAGAAATGTTAGTCCATTATCTAATCCAGTTATTAGAAAAGTATTAAAAGAATATAAAGGAACAATTATAAGTGTATCTCATGATCGTAAATATATTAATGAGGTAATAGATAATCTATATGTTTTAACACCAAACGGATTATTAAAAGAAAAATAAAATTTCAATATAGCAAAAGTAACAAATTACAATCATGTAATCTGTTAGAAAAATAGCAAAAATTTTAAACGCATCGAATTCGACACGTTTAAAAATGAAACTACCGACTTTCCAAGAAATCATCTATTACAAAATTTACTTTAAATTTACTTTAATGCTATAATATCATCGTAATTAGAGGTGATAACTATGGTTACAATCTTAGTAGTTGAAGATAACGAACATACAAGAATGCTTACAGAAGCACGTTTACGAAAATTCTATAACGTCGTAACAGCTGAAAATGGTTCAGAAGCACTAGACATATTCTATGAAAGACAAATCGACCTAATCGTCGCCGACATCATGATGCCTGTTATGGATGGATACGAACTAGTGAAAAATTTACGCGATAACAACGAAGACGTTCCAGTCCTATTCCTAACAGCAAAATCAACTTTCGAAGACAAACGCCAAGGTTTCGAACTAGGTATCGACGATTACGTTACCAAACCAATCGACTACGAAGAACTATTACTTCGTATCAAAGCCTTACTTAGAAGAGCCAACATCTCCAACAAAATGAAAATAACTATTGGAACTTTCACTATGGATGAGAATGACTATTCAGTTATTTCAAACAATACACAAATCGAACTAACTAAAAAAGAATTCGAACTTCTATTCAAGCTACTATCATATCCAAACAAAGTAATGACTAAAATGCAATTACTAGAAGACATTTGGGGCTACGACTCAAATAGTAGTGAAGACACAATAAAAACTCATATCAATAAAATTCGTAACAAACTAAAAGACGTTAAAGAATTTGAAATAATCTCCGTTAAAGGATTAGGTTACAAAGTATTGGTGAATGAAAATGAAAAAGCGTAAGATAGATGAAACAACATACAAAAACACATTAAGATGGCTACGTATCCAAACACTATTCCTTGTAGTAGGAGCAGTCTTATCATTCATGCTTGTAGAGTGGGGAATTAATGGTTACCAAATGACTTGGGAAGTCTTCTTTAAATCCCTTGGTATAATCCTACCTATGATTCTTTTCATAAGTGTCGTAAACTTTGTAACATCACGTATGTTTGCTAAACAAGCTACCGACCTAGCAGATGGCCTAGCTAAAGCAGCTAATGGCGACTACCATGCTAAATTAGATCCATCCAAATCAGCAGTCTTTGCCGTCGCTTACAATAACTTCAACAAACTAGAAGAGGAACTAAAAAAATCAAACACTCTTCAAGACGAATTCGTAAATAATTACTCACACGAATTCAAAACACCAATAACTTCTATCAAAGGATTCGCCGAACTATTACTAGAAGAAGACCTAGATAAAAAAACTCGCGAAAAATACTTAAAAATAATCGTTGAAGAATCAGAAAAATTAACATACCTAGCCAACAGCTCAATCTTACTTACTAAACTAAACTCTCAAGGTATCATTCCAAACAAAAAGAATTATTCCTTAGATGAACAAATTAGAAAATGTGTAATTCTTTTAGAACCAGAATACAATAAGAAAAAAATAAACTTAACTTGTAACTTAGAAGAAACAAACTACTTTGGTAGCGAAGAAATAATGGAACATCTATGGATGAATTTAATTAATAACGCAATCAAATATACTCCAGATAAAGGAAATATCGAAGTAAATCTAAGAAACTATGAAGAAACAATTATGTTCAGTGTCGTAGATTCAGGTATCGGAATGACTCAAGAAGAACTAAGTCAAATATTTAATAAATTCTACCAAGTAGACAAAAGTAAAACAACCAAAGGACTTGGTCTAGGCCTAACAATCGTAAGTCGTATCGTCGAACTAGTAGAAGGAAAAATCAAAGTTGAAAGCGAACCTGGTAAAGGAAGTATTTTCACCGTAACATTATATAAGAAGTAGAGAAATCTACTTTTTTTAGTTTAAAAAATTACCAAAATATTACTTTAAATTTACTCATAATTTACTTTCGTTTCATATCATTAAGACATACAAAGGAGGACAATTTATGTCAGGATTTTTAAAAAAAGCATTTGCAGATATGAAAGAAAGTGCAGCAAAACAACACGAAATAGATAAGGAAAATTATGAAGCAGTAAAAGCTGATTCAAAAGTAAGATTTGAGGAAGCAAAAAAAGTTGATCCAGACTTTCAAGAATTTAAAGACGCTAAAGGATTAAAAGAAAAAACTAAAGTAGTTATGTCACACATGGAAAGAGATGCTAAAGCAACAGCTGAAGAAAATCGTGAAAACTACAAAAAAATGTTAGAAGAACAAAGACAACATATGAATGATACAATTAACGGAAATAAATAATTAAATAGGAGAGTTTATATTATGAAAAAAGATACATTATTAACTATAATATTAGGAACAATCGGAGGTTTAATCTTCGCAATAGGTATGTGTATGTGCCTAGTTAAAGAATGGGCAATGTTAAAACCAGGTATAGCAGTAGCACTAGTAGGTTTTATCGTTCTACTTTGCATCATTCCAATATACAGAAAGAATCATCCTAAAAAAGAAAGAGGTCCAATTAATTGGGGCTTAGTACTAACTTGGACAATAGGTATAATCGGTTCACTAATCATGGGCTTCGGCATGAGTAGAATCATGGTTGGAGACGCATCTAAAACTGATATGTTAATCGGTATGATTACTGGAGTAGTTGGTTTAATAACTTGTGTATTAAACTATCCAATATATTCTTATATCAAAGACTCTAAAAAATAGTGAAAAAAATCTATAATAAAATTATTAATCTAGAAAAAAATGATAGAACAATGCTTTTACTTATTAACGTCACAATAGTTAATATGGTAATCGCTCTTATAAAGTATATCTTTGCATTCACATTACCATCTCTATGGTTCTTTATAAATGCAATCTTTACTACAATTCTATCTATATCTAGATTTTTTTCCATTAAAAATTATGGAAAACAAAGAGAACTAAAAGATAAACAAGAAAAAATAAAAATCGGATATAAGAATTACTTACATAATGGCATACTACTAATCTTACTTGGTATCATGTACTTCTTCGTTAGTGTCTACATGTACTACAAAGGTACTAATACAACAATGCACGAATATCTAACATACTTAGTTGCCCTAAATGCTTTCTGGTCAATAAGTTGGGCTATCTATGGTATGATCAAATACAATCGTAAAACATCTCCAATCCTTAAATCAGTAAAAATGACTAACTTTGCCAATGCTTTAACTTCAATAGTCCTAACACAAGTTGTCCTACTTGATACATACGCTAAAGAATATCAACTAGCTCAAGTAAATGGTTACACTGGTATGGCTGTTAGTTTCATAATAATCATAATTGGCTTATACATGGTTATTAATATTCAAGAAGACCTAGGGGGAAGGTAATTAATATGTTAAAAAAATTATTTCATTCACGATTCTTCATCTCAGCGCTTATAATTCTGTTAGAATTCATTCAATTACTAGCAGTCTTTATCTTGCTAACAAAATTCTCAACTATAATAACAATCCTTGGTTATATTTTTTACGTAGGAGTCTTCCTTTATATCATCAATAAATACGAAAGTCCTGAATTCAAACTACCTTGGACAATCATCTTATTACTATTCTTTGTTGTCGGAGCCTTCATCTATATCCTAGTAACAAGTAACGATCAAGATAAGAAAAATATCAAAAAATTTAAGAAAACTAAAACAAAAATCAAACCTTATCTAAAAGATGAACCAATAACTAATTTAAAAGAAGAAAATATGGATGCCTACCTTCAAGTAAATTATCTAAAAGAAACAACCGACTTACCAGTTAATTCGAATACTAAAGTAACTTATTATTCCTTAGGAGAACACTTTCATAAATCCCTATTAGAAGAATTATCGAAAGCAAAGAAATACATCTTTATGGAATACTTTATTATTGAAGAAGGTAAGATGTGGAATCCTATTCACGATATATTAAAAGAAAAAATAAAAAATGGAGTAGAAGTATATCTTATGTATGATGATGTAGGTTGTATGACTACACTAGATGATAAATATTATGAACTACTTCAAAAAGAAGGAATTAACTGTATTCCTATGAATCAATTTAAACCAGTTCTAGCAAGATTCCATAACAACCGTGATCATCGTAAAATAACAGTAATCGATGGTATAGTAGGTTTCACTGGTGGAGTAAATATCGCTGATGAATACATAAATGAAAAAGTAAAACATGGTCATTGGAAAGATACTGCTATAAAACTAGAAGGTCCTGCTGTAAAAAATCTAACTTCGCTATTCTTAGAAACATGGAATACTCAAAATAAAAAAGAATTAGAAGTATCCAAGTATCTTGATATAAAACATCCTATCATAGAAGAAAAAGGTTTCGTCTTCCCGTACGGAGATGGACCAGATATCTATTACAACGATAAAATGGGTAAATACGTTTATATTAATATGTTAAATCAAGCTAAGAAATATGTTTATATTACAACACCTTATCTAATATGTGATTATGAACTACTAAATGCCATCTCAGCTTGTGCTAAAAAGGGTGTTGATGTAAGAATTATTACACCTCATATCCCTGATAAAAAAACAGTCTTCTGGATGACTCAATCTAACTATGAAGAATTAATAAAAAATGGTGTCAAAATATACGAATATACACCAGGATTCATTCACGCAAAGAACTTTATATGTGATGATTTATATGCCACATGTGGTACTATTAACTTAGACTATCGTTCTTTAGTCCATCACTTCGAATGTGGAGTATGGTTATATAACACAGATTGTATTAAAGACATGAAAAAAGATTTCTTAGATACTCAAAATAAATCAGAAGAAATAACTTTAAAGAAATCTAAATTAAAAGGAATAAAAAAATTAGTAGCAGAAGTCTTAAAAGTATTTTCTCCATTATTCTAAAGGTAAATTCTTCATAAATTTACCTTTTTCTTATGCTATAATACAAGTATGAAGGAGTGGTACAATGGCAGACCTAAGAATTATAGAAAACTTTCCAAAAGAAGGAGTAACTTTTGTAGATATTTCACCTAAGTTAGCAGATAAAAATGACTTTAATGAAATAATCGAAAAAATGTGTTCATTCGTTCCAGAAAACACAGATTACATTATCGGACCAGAATCACGTGGTTACATCTTTGCAGCCCCAGTTGCAATAAAACTAAACATTGGTTTTGTTCCAATTAGAAAGAAAGGCAAACTACCAGATGATCTAGTATATAGTGCAAACTATGAAAAAGAATATGGACTAGATACAATTTGTCTTCCTAAAAATGAAAACTATGCAGGCAAAAACTTCTATATAATAGATGATGTCCTAGCAACAGGTGGAACTTTCAAAGCTTGCCAAGACTTAATTAAACAATGTGGCGGTAACTATTTAGGAGCAGGTTTCTACATTAATATAAAAGCATTAAATAACGAAGACGTTGATTACATCGAAGAATTCTAATAGGGGGAATATTATGAAAAAAACAAGTAACATATTATGGGGCTTAGTCCTAATAATCCTAGGTATTATATTTGGTTTAAACGCTTTAGAAATAACTAATATAAATATTTTCTTTGATGGCTGGTGGACACTATTTATCATAGTTCCAAGCTTTATAGATTTATTCAAAGAAAAAGATAAAACAGGTAATATAATAGGTCTATTAATTGGTATACTTCTATTATTAGCTTGCCAAGATATAATTTCATTCGGCTTAATCTGGAAACTAGCTTTCCCAGTTGCTTTAGTACTAATTGGTTTATCAATTATATTTAAAGATGTTCTAAATAACAAAATAAAAGAAGAAATAAAGAAAATAAATAAAACTAATCAAAAAGAATGCTGTGCAATCTTCAGTGGTCAAGAAATAAACTATGATAAAGAAGAATTTAATGGTTGTGAATTAAATGCAATTTTTGGTGGAATCGACCTAGATTTAACAAAAGCTAAATTAAAAGAAGATGCTGTAATAAATGCATGCACTGTTTTTGGTGGAATAGATATTAAAGTTCCAGAAAACGTAATTATAAAAATAGTATCTACTTCCGTATTTGGTGGAGTATCAGATACAAGACAAAATAAAACAACTGATAGTAAAGTAACTATTTATGTCAATGCTACATGTATCTTCGGAGGAATCGAAATAAAATGAGTCAAACTCAAAAAATAATCAAAAATCTTGCCCTAGCTTTAGCTTTCTTCTTAATAGTTATTATCTTTGGTGGAATAGCATTTGTTTTTAATCTAATCGGCAATCTTTTCTTTAACGATAATACTCTTTTAGAAAATCTAAAAACAACAAATATTTCTGACAAAATTGAAAATTTAGAATTAGAAATAGGTGCCTCTAATCTTAAAATAATAGTATCTGATGAATTTAAAGTAGAAACTAATAGTAAAAAAATAAATATCAAAGAAAAAAATAAAATTTTATATATCGAGGAAAAACCAGATTTAATTACTATTGGCGAAGCTGCTGATATAATAATTTCTATCCCAGAAGATAAAATAATTAATAATCTAAACTTAGAAGCCGGCGCCGGATCAATTAAAGTAGAAAAAATTACCATCAATAACTTAGAGTTAGAACTAGGTGCTGGAAAAGCTGATATAGAAGAACTTATAGTTTTAAAAAATACTGATATATCAGGTGGAACAGGTCAAATAAACCTTCTTAATTCTCAACTAAATAATTTAGACATCGAACTAGGAATGGGTGAACTTAATCTAAGTGGTCAAATACTAGGAAATAGTCAAATAGAATGTGGAGTAGGAAACTCTAATATAACTTTATTTGGTACAGAAAAAGACTATAAATTAAATATCTCTACCGGCATAGGAAATATTAAACTAAATAATAAAAGCCTAAGTACCGAAACAATTTATGGTACCGGAGATAATAAGATTTCATTAAGTGGTGGAATAGGTAATATCTCCATAAAAACAACAAACGAAAGAGAATAAAAGTATGTATTAATATACATACTTTTTTATGTTATAATGAACATAATAAGATAGAACTAATAAAGGAGAGAGTATTATGAATAATAAAGTAGTCATAATAGGTTGTGGTAATGTTGGAATGAGCTATGCCTATGCCTTATTAAATCAAAGAACATACGTAAATAAATTAATTCTAATAGATTTAAATAGAGAAAGAATTGAAGGAGAAGTAGCAGACTTAAATCACTGTCTTCCATATGCACCTTCTAAGATAAGTATTAATGTTGGTGATTACGAAGATTGTAAAGATGCTAGAATAGTCGTAATAGCAGCAGGTGCCAACCAAAAATCTGGAGAAACCAGAATGGATTTAATTCATAAAAACGCTGGTATCTTTAAAGACATTGTAGGTAAAGTTATGGCAAGTGGCTTTAATGGTATCTTCCTAGTAGCAACTAATCCATTAGATGTTATGACATATCTAACATACAAGTATTCAGGACTTCCTGCTAATCAAGTAATTGGTACAGGAACAAGCTTAGATACAGCAAGATTACAATTAATAATTGGTAAAAAATTGTGTATCAATCCTAAGAACATTCAAGGATATGTTATTGGTGAACATGGTGACTCAGAATTCATCCCATGGAGTAACGCCAATATAAGTCTTCAAAATATCAAAGAATTCTTTACGCAATCAGAATTAGATGAAATAGAAGATGACGTAAGAAATGCTGCTTACGAAATAATTAATAAAAAAGGTGCAACTTATTATGGAATAGGTATGGCTATGGTAAGAATAACAAACGCTATCTTAGGTAATGAAAATACAATACTAGCATTATCTGTATATGATGAAGTAAATGATGTATATATTGGTTTACCAGCTATTCTAAATGAAAAAGGTGTTCAAAGAAGAATTAAGCTTAAACTAACTAGTGATGAAGAAGAAAAACTTCAACATTCAATAGATGTTATCAAAGAAAATCTAAATGGTGTTATATAAAAAGATATTGAAAAATATCTTTTTTTAGTGCAAAAACCCAATCTATTTTTTTAATACGTACATATATTAAAATGAAAGGAGAATAAAATGAATAATAATTTAGAAGAAGTCAGACGACGCGTAGAATGTGAACAAGAAAAAATGCCACAAAATAATTGTTGCTGCTGTGGTTTTAGACCAAGTACTGGTAGTACTGGACCAACCGGCCCTCAAGGAGCAACCGGACCAACAGGTCCAACAGGACCAACTGGACCGCAAGGATTACAAGGAATCCAAGGTATCCAAGGAATAATTGGCCCAACCGGACCACAAGGCTTGCAAGGTGTAACTGGTGCAACTGGACCAACTGGTCCACAAGGAACAACCGGAACACCAGGTGAAACAGGCCCTACTGGACCACAAGGAGTTCAAGGTATCCAAGGAGTTGCCGGAGCGACTGGACCTACAGGTCCTCAAGGAGCTACCGGACCTACTGGGCCAACAGGAGCAACAGGATTAACCGGAGCTACTGGTGTAACAGGACCAACTGGTCCCACAGGATTACAAGGAGTAACCGGTCCAACAGGTCCTCAAGGAATTACTGGTCCAACAGGACCTACTGGATTAACCGGCGCAACAGGTGCTACTGGAGCAACCGGACCAACAGGGCCAACTGGACCAACCGGATTAACTGGTGCCACAGGTCCGACAGGAGCAACAGGATTAACAGGAGCAACAGGTCCAACAGGACCAACTGGGTTAACTGGAGCCACTGGACCTACCGGACCAACTGGACCGACAGGGCCAACCGGGCCATCAGAAACACTAGCAGTTGGAACAACTACAACAGGAGACGCTGGAACAGAAGCTATTGTAACTGATTCAGGAGGAAGTCCAAACCATGTATTCGACTTCGTAATTCCAAGAGGTATTGATGGTGAAGATGGAGAAGACGGAGTAGATGGAGCAACAGGACCTACAGGTCCAACAGGACCAACAGGACCAACCGGGCCAGCAGGACCAATGGGAAAATGCGAATGCAAATGTCGTTCGATTGGTGAAATGGTTACCAACAGTGGAATGGAAGACGTTAGCGACAACAAACCATCTGGCTGGACATTTACAAACCCAAACGGAGTTACTTCAATAAATGCTCAAGGACGAGTTCATTCTGGAAACTGGGCAGTCAACATTGAAGATGGTTCATCAATAAAACAAACAATACCAATATCTGAATGTGGCTGTTACTATGAATTAACATTCTTCGCAAGAGGAGAAGGTGCCCAAGTAGGACTAAACGTATCAGCATTATACGAAACAACTACTGGTCAAGTTCAAGCAGGAACTTTAACAGTAAGACAACAAGACTTACCAGACTCAAATCGTGATTATGGTTTCTACAAACTAATAACTTATGCAGCACCATCTAATGTAACAGGATTAACTATCGAATTTACTGTAACAGCAAATGGTGAACAATCACTAGATTTAGATGATGTATCATTAATTATTTCTTAATTGTTCATCACAGAAAAAAGCATCAATTGATGCTTTTTCTTAATGCAAAAAAAATGCTATAATAAAAAATATAAATAGGAGGCTAACTATTAAAAGTCAATAGACTTTTTAGTAAATTAAAATTGGAAGT
>CAVAGO010000064.1:0-11936 GCA_963588075.1 bacterium
CAATTATATTATAATATAAATGCAATTAGTTAACAATAAACAGGAGGTTTAACATGCAAAAAACACTAATAGAATTATTCGCAGGAGTTGGAGGATTCCGTTGTGGATTAAATAAAGTTGAATTAAAAAATGATAAAGTAATAGAAAAAGGTAATTGGAAATGCTTATGGGCTAATCAATGGGAACCTGCTACAAAAACACAAGAAGCATATCATTGTTACGGTCAAAGATTTGGTTATGAAGACTTAAGTAATGTTGATATTTTTGCTGTCGATAAACATGATATTCCAGACCATACATTATTAGTCGGTGGATTTCCATGTCAAGACTACTCAGTAGCACAAACCTTATCAAACAGCAAAGGTATCGAAGGAAAAAAAGGTGTTCTATGGTGGGCTATCGAAGAAACATTAGCCATTAAACAACCTCCTTTTGTTCTACTAGAAAACGTAGATAGATTACTACTATCTCCAGCAAAACAAAGAGGAAGAGATTTCGGTATGATTCTTAGAAGTTTTTACGATAATGGTTATGATGTTGAATGGCGTGTTATAAATGCCGGCGAATATGGATTACCTCAAAAAAGAAGAAGAACATATATCTTCGCATATCATAAATCAACTAATTACTACAAAGAAATGCAAAAAGTAAAAGACAGAGATGCTATATTCGAAAAAGGAATATTTATAAATCAATTCCCAATCAAAGATAACTATGAAGCAATATCAGTAACAAACATAGCTGATTACAAAGATTTAGTAGAAGTAAGTAACTCTTTTAAATGTGATTTCTACAATGCAGGAATAATGACTAACGGAAATGTTTATACAGTAAAAGTAAAAGCAGATTATAATTTAATATACCCTCTTAGAAATATTAGAGAAACAGAAGAAGTTGATGCGAAATATTTCTTAAACGAAGCACAATTAGAAAAATTTGCTTTCTTAAAAGGTGGTAAAAAAATACCAAGAGTAAAACCAAATGGAGAACCTTATTTATATTGTGAAGGTTCAATGCCATTTCCAGATAATCTAGATGTACCTGCTAGAACAATGCTTACAAGCGAAGGTGGAGTTAGTAGAACAACACACGTAATAGAAGATTTTAAAACTAAAAAACCACGTTTATTAACTCCCGTTGAGTGTGAAAGAATAAACGGTTTCCCAGATAATTGGACTAATACAGGAATGTCAGACAAAAAAAGAAATTTCATGATGGGAAATGCTTTAGTAGTTGGAGTCATTGAAAGAATTGGTATAGAATTAGAAAAAATAATAGAAAATGAAGATTAATACTAATATTAATCTTCATTTTTTAATGCTTTAACATATTCTGCAAGTGGCACATCCGCTGGACATAATTCGTAACTAGTCAACTCATCTTTACTTACATACTTATACTCAAGATGATCATGTAACTTAAATTCACCACTGACATACTTACACTCATATAATCTTAAATCTATTGCTCTATTTGGATATTCATGTACATTATTAACTAAAAACTTAACAGCTTTTACTTCCAATTCAAACTCTTCTCTAATCTCTCTTTCGATAGCAACCATTTCATCTTCATTTGGTTCTACTTTTCCACCAGGAAATTCCCACTTACCAATAACATCTTCATCTCCATAAGCACGTCTAGCTATCAAATACTTACCATCTTTTTCTATCAACGCTGCAACTACTTTAATCATCTTCATAAATCCACCTCTAACTCAGATTATTATAACACAAAACACCTGTTGACAACTCTCTCACTTATCCACATACAAAAAGAACTCCTATAAGTTCTTTTCTTTCTCACCATTTAAAATACCCAAAGAAACATCTTCCAATATCGGATTATTTATCACCTGAATCTGTTCACCTAAAGTAAAAGTCATATACTCATCATACTCATACGGAACACTTACCATTTCCATACTACTATTCAAATGATACATAACTCTTCTAAAAGTTCTTAACAACTTATTAGTAGCATTACTTTGAATTCTATCATTTCTTTCTTGTAATTCTTCTTTTCTTTCAAGACTACTCAAACTCATAGCCGCATTATATCGTGAAGCATATCTAACAGGTAAATAAGGCACTACCTTAATCTTTGTAATCTCTTCCTTCTGCAATAATGTTACAAAAGAAGTCAAAGCTAATACAAAAGACTGAGTTACATCGCTGATATTTCCTTCTGGATAATATTCATTCTCACCATTTCTAAATGCCTTGTACTCATCACTCTCTTGTTCAAAAACACCTTCATTTAATTTATATAAAGCTCTATTAATCTTTTTTCTAAAAGCCAATTCTTCATTTGAAACTTCCTTGACTCTTTCCTTAGATCTAATCACGCTATAAACGTAACAAACCTTCTCGCCTTCTTCTTCTACAATCCCATAAGAAACTTCTGCTAAAGGATAGAAATATATACCACTCATATCTTTCTTTGACAAACTAAACTGCAACTTATATGGTGTCTCCATCCCAACACCTTGCATTTCTCTATTAACAGTTAATACCGAATCATTCAATTTATCACCTATTATAAAATCATAACTTTTATCTAAATAATCAAAAGTATCATCTTGAATATATTGCGTATGCCTTCTAATAGCTTGTTCTGGACTTAGAAAATCTTCTGTACTAAAATTCGTAAATAAGAAAGCCATAAATAACTTATACTTTTCTTCATAAGTATCTTTAACTAATTTAAAGTGTTTTCTTTCTCCACCAATACAAGCTAAAACATAATCTGTCATCAATTCCTCAAACAACTTCTCATTTCTAATAATCAAAGTTGCCATATTTCTCTCATTAAAATAATTATGTTTTACTTTTCAGTTCTCATCATAAATAAAAGTATTAAAAGCCATCGACCACTCTTCACCGTCAATCAATACCTTACCTTTTTTAGCACCCAACAATACTTCATAAATAATACTAAGCATAATATCACCACTATTAAAATTATATCATAAAAAAAGATAGACACAGCTATCTTACAACTTAGGTCCTTCACCCATCGTTTTATCTTTTTCCCTAACAAGTAAAATTCTATCAAACAAAGCCATCAAATCACCATAACTACATAAAGCATCCGCTTTAACTATGGCATCTATATAAGCTTCTCTATCTTCTATCAAATTATAATCTAAATAATATGGAGGTAAATTATTCTTTTTACATACAAAATCAATATATTGTCTAATAAATTCCCTTTCAGTTCTTCCATTACCTTCTCTAAAAGGATGAATCATATCTAAATCAGAATATAATTCAGTAATAAACTTAAGTAAAGTATCTCTATCTACTAATTTAGGAACCATCTTAATAGCATTCTTCAAAGTTCTATCTAATTCTGGTTCTATAAATTGAACTAAACAAAAAGTAATTCTCTTTGATATATTTTCTTTTCTAAATTCTCCTGCAAAAGGATAAATATCTTCAAATAAAAATTTATGAATTGATTTTAAATGTTTTTCATCAAATGTTTGAGCACCAGTATCCAAATACAACTTAGCCAACTTATAACTAGTTATCATTCTTTCTGCTTCATTTAAAGAATCTTCATCCCAAATACCTAGTTTATTTCTAAGTACTTTATCATCTTCATCAACAGTATATTTAGATTTATAATTTAAACTATCTCTTTCGAACCCCATTAGTTACATCCCCTGCTAATTCAGCTTTTCTTAATTGCTCTTTTCTTCTTACAGCCATTACTACTTCATATAAGAAACTTTCTTGAGTTCTATTATTTTTTATATCATCAATTATTTTATCTACTTCTTCTTTAGTTAATCCCATTTGTTCTAAACCATTACTACCAGTTGCATATTCAACTGCTTCTTCTATCTTATCTAACTCATGTACTGATTCATTCGGCATTTTCATCCCTCCATCCACGTAATTTAATTATAACATCTATCTATACAACATATCAAATTTTCCCCTTTAATTCACCCTACAAAATATTAGTAAAAAACAAAAAATCGATACACAAATATCGATTTTTAACACTTCTTAGAATTAATAAAATGTGATAATAATTTACTATAATTAATTCCAAATCTAGGTTTATCATACATAAACATCTTTAACTTCTTAACATCTCCATCAGGTATAGTTTCCACAAACTTACTCATAACATCATCAAAAAGTTCATCCTTCGAATCATACACATGAACACCCTTGTACTTAACCCAAGCATTTTCTAACCAATAATACTTCTTACTATCTTTGTATATCAAGAATGTATGTGCATAATCCATTTTATCATCAGGATATGTCATATAATATGTTCTACAATCAACATCCAACTTAGTTACTAATTCTCTTTCAAGTTCAACTTGATCAAAACAACATCCAACTTTACTCTCTAATAACTGTTTAGGATTCTGTAAATAAAACACTTCCTTAAAATCATATTTAAATCCAGAATATAAATTACCATTCTTATCTCTATATCCTAATTTAATATTTTCTAACTTATCTTTAATATTTATATAAACTTTGTCATACTTCATTATTTGTGTTCTACCACTAGTTATTGTTCTAAAACCAAGTCTTTCAAACAATCTAATAGCATCTTTATTATTCTTATAAACCCAAACATAAAGTTCTGAATTATCTTTTTGTATTTTCTTAATAATATCTGTTCCAATTCCATTATTTCTAAATTCCTTAAACAAATATATCTCATCAATAATAACTCCATCTTCATAAGGTAGAGTCAAATAAGCTCCAGCAATCTTCTTCCCAACATAAATTATCTTATAAGATTCACAAGTTCTTTCCACATTCATATCGATACTTTTTCGTATCTTCGTCTTCTCCGCATGTGATAAAACTTTATCCATCTCATCATCAATCATCGTAACTAATTTTATACTAACTAAAATATCACTATCTTTGAATTGTGCATCCACTAATTTATAATCAAGCATAACATCACCTACTTACGCCATTTATACTATCAAAAAATAACAAAAAAAGAAAGTCTAAACGACCTTCTTCTACTTACTTGACTCATTTTTAGGTTTCTTAGATAGTACAACTACTCCTCTAGCCTTACAACTATCTTTTCCTTCAGGGCAATATCCCATAACTTTACAATATGGTCCAAGTCCTTCACCAATTAATGGCGCAACCTTACTAGCTTGTTCAACCATTGAATTAGCAATATGTCTAATCTCCCATTGGGCTTTATTACAGCATCTCATTCTTGAAATCCATTCTAATGTTCTACCATTCATAGTAGTATAGATATTACAAGCATTTCCAGATAAATAGAAATAAACTAAATCTTCATCTCTAACTCCTTGGTTCTTGAAATCTTCTACCATTAATTCATTATTACTAAATATCTCATCATATTCAGCCTTATGATTTTTCGCAACAGTATCTGGAGTAACATAATTCCCCATATCCCATAATGGTACAAAATCAGGTACTAATAACGAATGCATTCTATGTCTTGTAATATGAGTTAATACTGCAAGAGAAATAGGAATTTCAAATGAGAATAAAACTTGTTCTAACTCTCTTTGATTCTTACTATGTATAAGTGCTTGCATTAACTTTCTCTTAATACCACTATCTTGATAAGATAATTGATGCATTATCTCAGAAGCATCTTCCATACTAACTTGATATCTAGCAGCAATTAAACTACATAATACCTTCCAATCAGCATTCTTAGTATAATCAGTCATCTTAACTTTAGAAAGTAATCTTCCAGTATCAATATCAGTTTCTTTAACCATCTCATCTACAAAAGCATATTTATCTTCGTAATAATCTTTACCTGCTTCAGCATCTAAAGCTCTTGTTAAATAAGGCGCATTCTCCTTAATCATCGCTTCAAACTTTTCACCTAATTCTCTTATTTCAGGAATATGTGAAATCTTACCATGTAACATATCAGCTGTCATACGCATTAACTCATTAGCATCACAACCCATAATAATATTACTATAATAAGAATAAGGTAAAATATAACGACAATCCTCTACAGGAATTTCTTCGTCAACTAACTCACCATATTTATCAAATAATGATTGCATATAAGCACTATATTGTTTTTGTAATTTTTTATTATTTTTTAAAACTTTACCATCTTCTCCGTGAAAATCTGGTACATAAAAACCTACATTTCTAAAATCTACATTTCTTCTAGATTTAATTGTAAACGATGTTAATCTATAACCGATAATAGTTTGTTCTACTATTGGTGTAACATCCTCAAGGGCAAATACTATATAGTCATGTTCAGCTATTGACTTATGTCCATAACCTACTACTGCACGAGCTAACTTCAAGTTCTTATCATAATCATTATTACTTTCAAAAACTTGAGTAACTGTTCCATCAGCACGAGATAAATTACCTGCTGACGCAACTATTTGCAACCTCTTTTCTATTTCTTCCTTGGTATCATTTCCAAGCATAACTACTTTCATAAAAAACTCTCCTTCTACCTTTTATTTTCTCTACCATAAAAAGCATATCATAGATACAAAAAAATAGAAAGTGTATTTTTTACACTTTAATATATAAAAAAGTTATACCTCCCTAATTTACGAAAAAAACAAATTATAATTATTTACATTCGTTGACAAAAGACCTTATAAAATTTACAAACTATGGTATACTTTTAATAGGACGTGATAACATGAAATTTATTAAAAATTTAAGTGAAAAAGAATATCAAGAATTCTGGGAAAATACTCCTAACAATCACTTCATGCAAAGTTACGAATGGGGACAAGCTTGTCAAAAAAATCGTGACCAAATACCTTGTTATGTTGGTTTAAAAAATGAGAAAGATGAACTAGTAGCAGCTGCTCTTCTTCTAAAAAAGAAAACACCTCTTAACATGTGTTATTTCTACGCACCACGTGGTTTCACTATGAACTTTGAAGATAATAAAGTTTTAACAGAATTCACTAATGCATTGAAAAATTATTTAAAAGAAGAAAATGCCATCTACTTAAAACTAGATCCTCCTCTAATGTATCAAGAAGTATCTACTGAAGGAGAAAAAGTTGAAGGTGGAAAAAACAACTACGTTATCTATAATAACTTCCTTAACTTAGGTTATAAACATAAAGGTTTTAACAAACTATACGAAGGAAATCAACCACGTTACACATTTCGTACTTACTATAATAAATATAATTCCTTTGATGAAGTAGAAAAAACATTTTCTAAATCATTTTCTAAACCATTAAAAAGAAGTTACAACTATGATATTGAAGTTTATCAATCAAACGAAGTAAAAACATTCCATGAATTAATTAAGTTAATATCAGACAAAGATGGTTTCAATGAATACAGCTTCGATTACTATAATAATGTTTATGAAGAACTAAGTAAAAAAGGTTATATCAAAGTTTACAATGTCAAAATAAATCCTAGTAAACTAATCGAAAAGTTTACAAAAGAACTAGAAACAGAAAAAAAAGAAGAACGTAAAGCCAAAATTCAAAAAGACATCGACTACTTCACTGAAGTAAGTAAAACACACAAAGAAGAATATACATGTGCTTCACTTATCTGTACATATTCTAAAACAGGGGCATGGTCACTTTACATTGGTAATGATGAAGTAGCTACTTACACTGGTACAGTTAATAGATTATACTATGAATTTATGAAAGATGCTTATGACGATGGATATGAATACGCTGACCTATTTGGTGTAGTTGGTGACCCACAAACTAAATATAAAAACCTAGCTGGCATATTCGAATACAAAAGAAAAATCGGTGGTGATTTAATTGAATTCATAGGTGAGTTCGATTTAATAAACAAACCATTCTGGTATAACACACTACCAATTCTATTAAAAATCTATCGCAAACTAAAAAGAAGGTAAAATCTCAAATACCTTCTTTTCTATTGCTTATTATTATCTTCACTATCTGCTCCAAAAATCGCCATAGGATTACTACTATCCAAAGTTATATTTTGATTAAAAACAGACATTGGATCATCTTCAATACTAGCTTCCTCTGCTTCTCTAGCTGATTCAATAGCAAAATTATTTTGCATCTGCTCTAAAACATTACTTTGATCAACTACTATCGGAGCTGGTTCATTACTAGTTTCCATTGGTCCAACAGCTTCTCCAACTGTTCCTTGAGGAACATCACCATTTACAAACTGAGTTTCAGTCATCACATTTTGTTTTTCTTTTTTCTTAAATAAACCAGAAAAAATTCCCATAACACCACTCCTCTATTATTAATAGTATAGCACAACTCGCAAACAACTATTCTTTAACTACTCAACAATATTTAAATACTCTAACGAAATGACATTCATTCCATCAAAAACAACTTTAAATACCATTGGTGCACTAAAATGACCATCTACAATAGTTTCATCACCATAACTTAAGATTATCTCATCATCATAATTATGACCTGTTTCACACCAAGCACTCATTAAACAAGTAAACGCTGTACTATGTCCTACAACAGCAACTCTATTACCAGTTTCAAACATTAATATATTTTTCATCGCATCAACGATTCTTTTCTTTGTTTCATTTAATGATTCTCCACCAGATAATTTAAAATCAAAATCCTTCATTTGCAGACGACTGAATTCTTTCCATTCCATGTCACCCATCTGACCAATTTTTCTTTCATTTAATCTTTCATCTACATTAATTATAGTATTATTTTCCAATGCAATATATTTAGCCGTTTCCATTGCACGCACATAATTCGAACTATAAACTGCATCAATATTTTGTAATTCAGGATGTTTACTCAATTCCTCTGCTCTCTTTTCACCACTAACAGACAAAAATGCCTTTTCATTTTGTAACTGATTTGAATCATTATTACTTATAAATTTTACATTACTCTTAGGTGTTGATTCAGAATGTCTAATTAAATAAACTACTGTTTCCACTAAAAAATCACCTCAAATACTCCTATTGATCCTACTAACATTATAATTCCTGCTAATAAAACACCAGCCATTACAGCTAATACAGTCTTCTTAAAATCTAAATCTAAAATACTAGCAGCTAATGTCCCAGTCCAAGCACCAGTTCCAGGTAACGGAATACCAACAAATATAAATAATGCCCAATATAATCCTTTACCTGCTGTAGCTTGTAGCTTCTTTCCGCCACGTTCACCTTTTAGTAAACACCAAGTAAAAAACTTACCTATATAAGGTTTATCTTTTCCCCATTCCAATACTTTTCTTGAAAATAAATAAATAACAGGAACAGGCAACATATTACCAATAATTGCTATCGCAAAAGATAACAACTTAGGTAATCCCAATCCTACCGCTATCGGAATAGCTCCTCTTAATTCAATAAGTGGAACCATTGAAACAAAAAAAACTATTAAAAATTTAGTAATCATCTAATCATCCTTCTTCTATTTTTTTAAGTTAAAATAATTATATGAATAAAATCTACATATAATACAAATCAACTCACTAGGAAAAACTCTTCTTCTATTCAAATAAACTTTCAAAGCTCTATTATACTTAATCTGTAATTTACTTATTACTTTGTTAACCCTAACTAACTGTTTTTCCAATTTCACATATTTAACATTTTCATCTAACTCTGGATATACTCGTCTTACAAGTAAAACCTTTTTTATTTCTTTATTTATATTTTCATTTATTTCTAATCTTTTATTATAATCAAATTCCTTATAATTATTTATATAGTCATATAAGTTGCTTCCAAAGTCATCAAATTGATTCTTATCATATGCTTTTATTACATCAATCATTTTAGATAATATATTTAAACGCTTAATAAAAAAATTATCCATTTCTAAAAATAATTTTCTTACATCTTTTCTCTTATTATTAACAATATTAAATTCTAATAATAAATACAGAATCAACCAAATGACTAAGACAAATAGCAATATACACAAATCATCTTCCATTTTTCTTAACTCTCCCTATTAGAATTATATCATAAAAAAAGAATGGAATAAATCCATTCTTACATAGTTATTACTCTTCACCCATGTAATACCATTTGCCATCTATTTTAGCAACTAGTATTTTTACTTTTTTAGTTTCTCTTTTACCATCCATGCTTACTTTAAATTTAACAGTATAACGTCTAACTGCTTTAACTGATTTTTCATCGATTCCGTAATCGTCATCCCATTCTTCAGCTATGTCTTCAACGTCATCTTTGTCATATTTCTTATAATCATTATCAATTTCGTATTCTTTATATTTATATCCAGCATCTTTTAACATTTCAAAACTATCTTTTAACATATCTTTATAGTCTTTATCAGTTAAATCTTCAAAGTAATCAATCATATCTTCATGAGTAATTGATACAATTTCCTTTGCATCATAATCAAGCATTGCTTCAGCATATTTCTTAACAACACTCTTTGATGGATTAACACATAATAATAAGATAAGTAATACAACTACTGCTACTACTCCAACAGTTCCACCAATCAATCTTTTATCTGTTTTAATATTAGCTTTATAGTAATTAATACCACTCTTAGCTTTATCTAATAATTCATTAGCTTTAACCTTTATAGCTTCTGTATTAACTACTGGTTGATTATTAGTCACTGGTGTAGTTTCAGCTTCCTTAACTGTTTCCTTTTTTTCTTCTTTTGTCATATAAACACTCCTCACTATTCATAAAACAATTATACCACAAAACAAAAAAAAGAAATGAAATAAATCATTTCTTTTTTATTAACTCATTAAATACCATTTACCTTCGATTTTTACAACAGTAACTGATCTATAAGATAATCCTTTATCGCCATCTTCATCATATGTATATTTTACATAGTATGTTCTAACAGCTTGAACATCATCTTCATCAATATCATAGTATGATTCTAAAGTTTCAGCTAAATCTTCAACTTCATCTTTACTATATACTTCACATTCACGAATTTTGAATCCAGTAATCTTATAGTCATCATCTTCATAACCTTCGAATCTTTCTTCTAATTCATCAATTTCATCATCTTCGTCTTCATACATATCTTTATGATACAATTTAACGATTTTTTCAGCATTGAATTTCTTCATACCATTCATATAAGAATTAACAACACCATATCCTGGCATTAACATTTTACCAAATAGTAATAATAGAACTACTACAACTACTACTGCAGTTATAACCATATACTTTTTATCAGTTTTAACTTTTTGAACATAGTCAGTTGCCCATCCTTTAGCTTTTCCAGCAACTTCATTTGCCTTTCCTGCTACTTGGTTTGCTCTAGCTTTTACTGCTTCAGTATTAACTACTGGTTGAGCTGCTGGAGCTGTTTCTTCTACTTTTGTTGTTTCTTGTTTTTCCATATAATTTACTCCTTTGTTTAAATTTTGTACGTTTAAATCCCTTGTTTCTTCATTTTTTGGTTTTACCATACAAATTCACTCATCTTTCATATATTAAGAATATAACAATATCAAAAAAAAATCAATACAAAAGAAAAAGACTTTCAAGTAGTCTTTTTCCAAAAAGTGTGAGTTTGAGTTTATATGTTATTTTAATTGTATAGGGTTTATATTATATATAATTAAATTTATTATTTCATCTTTAATTTAATAAAACCATGTTTTTCTATCTATTCTATCATTCTTCCCTTCCATAATTAAATGATAAACTATAATTATGAAAATATAGTGATGAAAAAGTGAAAATATTATTAAAAATTATTTTATATTATTAAATTTATGAACTTTGAAATAGAATGTTGTTCCTTTATTCTTTTCACTTTTAACTCCATAGTTAAAATTATGTTTTACTAAAATCTCTTTAACTATTGACAAACCAAGACCAGTTCCTACAACATTTCTCTTGTGATTTTTTTCGTTTTTATAATATTTATCCCAAATATAATCAATATCTTTTTTATCAATTCCTTTACCAGTATCAATAATTTCTAC
>CAVAGO010000065.1:0-11920 GCA_963588075.1 bacterium
TGCAAAAATATTTAATAAAAGTTAATTGACGTAAACAAAATAAAAATTATAGAAATCCAATTGAAATATAAATAATATTTATATAAAATATTGTTTAGTCATTGGGAGGAATAGACGATGAATTTAGATATCAAACATAGAACTCTTACAATAGTATTTTTACTAGTTATTGCTATTCTGATAACTATTACAGCATAAAACTGATTTAGGTCAGTTTTTTATTTTGGATAAATTTAAAAGATTGATTTTTACTTTTATATATTTTATAATGAATATGATAGGAGTGTAGATAATATGAAGAAATTTAATCCAGATGAAGAATTAAGTAAAGTTAAAAATAAAAAGAAGTCTTCTAATAGTAGTAAGTTAAATAATGTATTTGTACCAGTATTAGTTGTTGCTTGCTCTTGTTTAGCATTAGTAGGAGTAACATTTTCATCTAAGTTAGCTGATGATTCACAAAGTGAATTTACTATTAGAGTGGAAATACTTGGTAATGGAGAAAATGAGACATATACTAAACAAGTTACGCAAGGGGCTTTTAGAGATACTATTCAAACCAATAGTTCTTTTGGATCAATTAATTGTACAAAAGGAAGTTTAACTTATGATGCTTTAACATCTACTATATCAAGTGTTTATGTTAATAGTGATGTTAGTTGTGTAATATCATTTATGGATGATGGAACTAAGAACTTAGCATTTGAAAGTTTAGGTTCAATAGCAGATAACACTGGAACTTCATATTATTATCGTGTTGACGCTCAAAATAATTATATTAAAATTAATGATTTAATGTTTAGAATAATAAGAATTAATGGTGATGGTTCAATTAGATTAATGCTTAATGATGTTGTTCTTTCTTCTAATTATGGAAATACTAATGTATATGAAGAAAGTAATGTAAAAAATGCTTTAGATAATTGGTATATTACTAATATTGAAGGATTATCTTATGTAGTTGAAGGTGATTTTGATAATAATAATTATGAACCATATACTACTGATAGTTTAATCGATTTTTATGGAATGTATAATGGAATGGTTGGTACTTTAAGCGTTAGAGAAGTAGCTATTATGACAGATGGTGTTGAAAGTAAATATAACTTCTTAAATACTGCTAATGGATTCTACTTAATGAATGCTAATGGCGCTACTGATGTATATTATTATAAAGATGGTAAAGTACAAACAACTAATCCTGATACTGTGTTAAGTTTAAGACCAGTTATTAATATTGCTGATGTTAATTTAATAGGTCAAGGTACTTACGATAATCCTTATATTATTGAAGAATAGAAGATTTTAAATCTTCTTTTTTTTTATTTATTTTGTTATAATAATTGACGTGATGTAAAATGAAAAGAAATGAAATAGATAGAGATAAATTAAGTCCTGGGATGAAACAATATATAGAAATTAAAGATAACTATGAAGAAGAGTTATTATTCTTTAGATTAGGAGATTTCTATGAATTGTTTTTTGAGGATGCTTTAATTTGCAGTAGAGAGTGTGAACTTACTTTAACTAGTAAGAATGGTGGTTTAGAAGAGAGAATACCAATGTGTGGTGTTCCTTTTCATAGTGTTAAACCATACATTGAAAAATTAGTTAGCAAAGGATATAAAGTAGCGATATGTGAACAATTAGAAGATCCTAAAGATACTAAGGGAATGGTTAAAAGAGGAGTTGTTCAAGTAATTAGTAAAGGTACTGTTGTAGATTATGATATGTTATCTGAACATGATAATAACTTTATAGGGAGTATTTTAGATTTTAATAATTTATATACTATTACTTATTCTGATATATCTACTGGTTCCTTATATATTATGGAGATTCCAAGAAGTCAAGAGAAGTTGATTAATGCAATACTTAGTTTAGGATTAAAAGAAGTTGTTTTATATGATAATAGTAATTTAGAATTAATTGAGTTACTAAAAAATACTTATGGAATAGAAGTTAGTATTAGTGGTGAATACTTAGAAAATAGATATGTTGAAGTATATAAAGATATTAAAGAAATGAGACATATACTAGGTATTAAACATTTAATGTATTACTTAGTAGTTAAGCAATTAAAGGATTTGGATCATATTAAAGCACCGGAGATTATCTATCCTGATGAATATTTGGAAATGGATGTTCATACAGTAAGAAATCTTGAATTGTTTGAAACTTTGAGATTAAAAGAAAGAACTTATAGTTTGATATGGTTACTTGATAAGACAAAGACAGCTATGGGGAGTAGAAGATTAAAGAATTGGCTTGCTAATCCATTAAAAGATAAGTCAGCTATTTTAAAAAGATATGATATGATTGATACTTTACGTAATGAGTTTATTGTATGTGAGGAATTAATTCATGAATTAGATGAAGTTTATGACTTAGAAAGACTTTGTGGTAAAACGATATGTGGGACAGTAAATGCAAGAGATGTCTTACAAATTAAAAGAAGTTTAGGTGTTTTACCAAGTATTAAGAGTAAAATTGATACTTTAGGTTTTGATTATAATTTAGCTGATGTATCAGAGTTATATGATTTACTTGATAAAGCAATTTATGAGAATCCACCAATTGGTTTAAAAGAAGGCTATTTGATTAAAGATGGTTATAATGATGAATTGGATGAACTTAAAAGTATAAGAAGTGGTGGTAAAGATTTTATTGCATCTTTAGAAGAACAAGAAAGAGAAAGAACTGGTATTCCAACATTAAAGGTTGGTTATAATAAAGTATTTGGTTATTTTATTGAAGTTAGTAAAGGTCAGATAGATAAAGTTAAAGATGAATATGGATATGAAAGAAGACAGACTTTAGCTAATTGTGAAAGATATATTAGTCCATTATTAAAAGAAAAAGAAGCATTAGTATTAAATGCGGAAGAGAAAATTGTGGAACTTGAATATAATTTGTTTATGGAAGTTAAAGAAGCGATTAAGAAAGAAATATTTAAGTTAAAAGCAATAGCTTCTGATTTAGCAGAATTAGATGCAGTAATTAGTTTAGCGATATCTGCTGATGAATATGGTTTAGTAAGACCAGAAATATTAGATGAACGTCGTGTTGAAATAGTAGAAGGACGTCATCCAGTAGTTGAAAGAGTTAGTAAGAAAGAATATGTTGCTAATGATTGTATGATGTCTGAAGATGTTAATACACTTTTAATTACAGGACCTAATATGAGTGGTAAATCGACATATATGAGACAGTTGGCGATAATAATTATAATGGCACAGATAGGTTCTTTTGTACCGGCGAAGAGTGCGAAGTTGCCGATATTTGATAAGATATTTACGAGAATTGGAGCATCAGATGATTTAGTATCTGGTGAATCAACGTTTATGGTTGAAATGATGGAAGCAAGAAATGCTTTGGTTAATGCAACTAGTGATTCTTTAATATTATTTGATGAGTTAGGTAGAGGAACAGCTACATATGATGGTATGAGTTTAGCGCAAGCTATTTTAGAGTATGTAAATAAAGATATTAAGTGTAAGACATTATTTAGTACTCACTACCATGAACTTACTGCTTTAGATAGTTTAAGTGGTATTAAGAATGTTCATGTTGAAGCTTATGAAAAAGATGGGAATGTAACTTTCTTACATAAAGTAAAAGATGGTGCCGTAGATAAGAGTTATGGTATTCATGTTGCTAAATTAGCGGGAATGCCTAATGCGATACTTAATAGATCTTCGGAGATTCTTAAATATTATGAAAGTAACGGTAAGGAAGCTTTAGTACAAACTAATGAACAATTAGGATTTAATTTTGATGCAGTAGAAGAACCTTCACCAGTACTTGATAGATTAGAAGAAATAGATCCACTAAAAACGACACCTATGGAAGCAATTAATCTATTGTATGAATTGAAGGAGTTGTCTAAGAAATAATGTATAACGATAAATGTTTTTATGGTATTACAGATTTAATGCATTTTAATGTATATGCTACTCTTTTGAAAGAACATATAATAAAAGAAGAACGAGTTATTATAAAAGTTTTTAAGAAAGAAGAAGAGATAGTTGTAGTAGAAACTAATAATTTTAAAGATACAATACTTAAAGATACTAGAATAGATAAAAATAGTGATTTAATGGAGTATGATTTATCATTTTTGAAAGTATTAGAAAGATATTCTAGTGATTATGAAATACCAGGAATGGTTTATGAGTATATGGAAGGTGTAGGTTCTTGGTATAGAGTTGAAATACCGGGATTTAGTCCAGATGATAAACTATTAAAACCATTTTTCTTAAAGAAAAAGATATCTAAAGAAGATTTAGTTAAGTATGCTAGTAATCAAGAAGAGTTAGATAAATTAAATAAATTTTATGATATTACTAAAGGATTAATTAAGTTTAGTAAGTTGAAAGATGTAAAAGAACTATTAGCTAAGGTGGAGCAATAGTTCTTTTTTTGATATAATTTGGGTGGTGATATTATGATGAGAAATAATAAGGCAGTTATTGATAAATATACTAAAAATATGTCTTTTTTATTAATTATTGTTTTGGCTTTGTATATTTTTTTAATTTTTTATTTTTTAGGTATTAATTTTGAATCTTTTAGATTATTTAATTTTGATTATAATACAAACTCTAATTTTTTTGATGTTGTAGTTCTTATAAGTGTTATACCAATGTTGATTTTTTTGTTTTTTTCTGTTTGTGCTGGTGAAATGAAAAAAATAATTGTTGGTGAAAGAGCTGGTAATGTAGCTCGATTTGTAAAAAAAATATTTTTTGCTTGTGCTTTGATAACTGGTTTGCTTTTAATTGTAACTAGTTGTATGGTATCTTTTATTAGTGATACTGCATATATGTGTATTATGATATTTTTATTGTGTACTATTGTTTTTGTAATGGATGTTGTTATTTTTCTAGAGAGAATTTCTGAACCAGGTAGTAAGCAAAAGGTCAAAAATACAAAATACAAAATTAAATATCGTTATTATGAAGATTTTAAAAAATATTTAACTTTGAAACTTAATGTAAAAGAATTTAAACAATTTGATGAAACTCATTGTAAATTAGAGTATTCTACTTCTGTTATTGATAATGAAATAAAGTGTTTTGTTTTAGTTCATTTAGATAAAATGAATCGTAGAGTTTTTGAAGATTATTATGAAGAGGGTTTTGCAAATTTTCTTGATTATGAATTTAAAGATTTAGATATCACTAATAAAGAATTTTATGTTTATTATATATTTGTTGTTGAAGAAACAAATGAGGCGTTTAATGAATTAATTAGTAGTATTACACCGATGCAGGATAGATATTATTTTTTAGGAGTTGGTTTAGATATTAAAAATAGAGATTTGTATATAACTGGTTATAATAAGATAAAGTATAAAAATAAGTATGATATATTAGTTAACGATTTTAATGAAATTATTCATGATATGATAGAAAAATAGGTGATATAAATGATAGATTTACATATGCATACTAAGTATTCAGATGGACAGTTTTATGTAGGAGAATTACTTAATATACTAAATGATAAAGGTATTAAGTATGCTTCGATAACTGATCATAACTCAGTAGGAGCTCATCTTGAAATAAGAGAGAAGAACTTAGATAAGTTGTATAATGGAAAGATGATTACGGGAGTAGAAATACAAACTTTAGTAGGGGGTTATTTAATTGAAGTATTAGTATATAATTTTGATATTGATAGATTAAATGAATATATAGAAAATACTAGGATTAAGTTTTGGGAATTTCATAAGTCTGCTTATCAGAAGTTACTTAAGAAAGCAGATAGTTTAGGTTTAAAGTATATTGAACCAGAGAGAGAATTACAAAACGGATATTACTGTAATATGAAGTTTCAAGAAGCTATCGCCGCTTGTTTAGATTTTAATAAGAATATTGTTGATGAAAAGATTCTTACTGATCATTTACATTTTTATCGTAATGAATTTCAGAATCCGAATAGTGAGTTTTTTATAGATAATACAGAAGCTTTTCCAAGATTGGAAGAGGTTATTAAAGTTGCTCATGAATGTGGTGGTTTAGTCTTTTTAGCACATATTGATGAATATCAAGTAATAAAAGATAAGATGGAATTTTTAGAGATGCTAGTAAGTGAGTATGATATTGATGGAATAGAGTGTTTTCATCCAGTTATTAGTAAAGAAAATAGAACTAAGTATATGGAATTTGCGAAGAAGAATAATTTACTTATAAGTGCTGGTAGTGATTTTCATGGAGAACATCTTCCGCATCGAAGAGGAATTACTACAGAAGCTACATTAGAAGAAATTAGTTGGCTTCGAGATTTAAAATAATTAAAATACAAGGAAATACTAGTAAAAAATTGTTTTATTCCTGAAAAAGTTATGTTATAATCTCTGGAGTGAGGTGCATAGGGATGGCTAAAACTAGAAGTGAATTAAGAGAAAAAGCAATGGTTATTTTATATCAAATAGATATTTTAAAAAGTAACAAATGTGATTATAGTGTAGAAAATTTAATATCTGAAAATTTAGAAGTAGATAATGAATTTGTAAGAAATATAGTTTATGGTGTTGAAACTCATTTAAATGAATTAGATGAACTTGCAAATAGTCATATGAAAGATTGGTCAATTAAGAGAATTGATAAAACTGGAGCAGCTATTTTAAGAATAGGTTTATACGAAATACTTTATGAAGAAGAAACACCTAATATTGTAGCTATAAATGAAGCAGTAGAACTTGCTAAAAAATATAGTGATGACAATGTTAGAAAGATAATCAATGCTGTTTTAGACAAAGTTAGTAATGAAAACTAGAGAAATCTAGTTTTTTTCTTGGAATTATTTGAGATTTTTAGGAATTAGTTGTATACTATGTTTCGCTTATGGGGGATTATTATGGTTAGGTTAGAACAAATATCAACGATGGATTATGTCCAAAATTATTTAAGTAGAAGTGATCAAGAGTTATTTTTAAAAGCCGGGATTGTTGATTATCAAAAACTAGAAGATTTTATTAGAAAAAATCCTGAATGGAAATTTAGTAAGACTGCTGATCATTTATTTATGGTTAAAGAACGTGTTTTAGCGCAAGATGATGAATTTGAAGGTACTATTTATCAGATTCCGGAATATAGTGATGATAGTTTAGCTTATAATGATAATTTGGTATTTGGTTCTTCTTTAATTTTAAATAGTCCTAGTTCAACTAATAGATTGTTTACGGCTAATTTAGAAAAAATGACTATGGCAGAAATTAAACATCGTTTAACACATTTAAATGTGTATTTTAAGAATTTTTTTGAAGTTTATTCAACAATGAGTCCAGCTAAGGCGAGAAAGGTTTTATCGGCGTTATATTTATATAATGAACAGATAGAAAGACAAGCTTTAGAAACTTCAAGAAGAGATATAAATTTATTTACTTATATGTATGAAGAAAAGAGAAAGATTATAGAAAAGGAAATAATAGATATTATTGCGTGGTTTTTACAAAATACGAAAGAAGCGTTTATTTGGGGAGATTTAAGTGAAACACAAAAGAAAAAATATTTATCTGCAATGGTAAGAGATTTTACACCAGATATTTATTTAAAAGAAAACTTAATAGATGTTATTACTAATTATGTATCAATGAGTGAAGTAGAAGAAGGATTAACTAAAGGAGATACTTTAAAAAGATTTGTTATAAAATAGAAAGGAGTAATTATGAATTCTAAGAATTTAAATGAATATAAAGATGTTGTTGTTGCTTATTTTAGAAAACTAATATTTTTTGATAAGAGTTTAGTAGATAAAATATTGAATGTAATGTTTGTAGATTGTCCAGAGTTATCAGAGAAAGTTATAGTTGATTCGGATGAAATGATTACTCTTAATAGACTTATAAATTTTTTATCAGAATATGATGGTGCTAATGTAGTAGAAGATTTTAATATGTATTTAATGAATCTTGATCATAAGTATGTAAGTTATTTTTATATTTATTTCTTACAACTATTTACGCAATATAATTTTGATAATTTAATGTTTAATGCTAAGTATAGAATTAATATGAGAGAATTATTTTATACAAGTGAAGCTGAAGCATTTTTTAATCACAAGAAATTTAGGTTACATTTTAGAAATGCATCTTTAGGTGAAATGAAGATTGATGAAGAAATAGATTCTAGTATTACGGAATATATTGCAAGTAATTTAGATAAAAATTATTCTAATGAATTAGAAAAAGCAATTGCTATATATTATTTACTTTGTAAGAAGTTTGTTTATGATCCAGAATATGTAGTTTATAGAGATTTAGATTATACTTTAGATTATGATAAAGTTAGTATAGATAATAATCGTGTTGTATGTGTGCAATTTGCAATTATTTATTATAAATTATTACAAAAATATGGTATTGATTCTTGTTTAGTGGGAGATATTAATAGTCATATGTTTGTTAATTTAAGAATTGGAACAATGATGATTACTGCTGATGGTTCTAGATATGGTAATTTTACTGAAGATTATAATATATCTGATATTACAGGAGTAAAGTATGATTTCTTATTAGATGGAATGTTTATTAATGGGACTTTTTATAGTGATCAAAATTATTTAAATTATAATAGAGATAAGTTAGATAAGGCGATTAAAAATGTATATAAAAAGATGGGACTTAGAGTTAGTTTAAGAAATAAATTTAAAACTTTGATTACTAAGTTTCAGGAAAAAGAATTGTTTAATAGCGAAGTTAATAAAGAAGATATTGATAGAAGAATTAATTTTTTAAATTCTGTTTACTATCCAGTTGATAGTGAAGTAGAAAAGATGCAAATGTTAACTAAGTTAGTAGTTGATATATTTAATGATATAGAAGATGAACGTACTGAACAGATAACTTTATATAAGTATGTTGATGGTGAAACTTTATTAAATAGATTGTTGGTAGTTTATGATGAAGAAATGCAACCATATTATTATTTTTTAGAAGATGGTAAATACGTTAATTATGATGTAGATACAATAGTTGAAAAAATATTAAATGATGGTTGGTTATTTAAGAATCAAATCGATATTGAAGCATTATGTTTGGAAGATGAAGAAAGAATATTAAAGTTGATGAGATAATATTCTTTTTTTAATTTGATTTTATTTTGAATAATGGTATACTACTTTTTGCGAGTGATTTTTATGAAAGAAAAGAAACAGTTAGAGCGTTTATATGCTAAGTATTTTAATTTAGTAGATAAAAAGTTATATGTGTATATTAAGAGTAATTTAAATGATATGATGAGTCCGTTAGAAAAGGCAGTAGCAATATATTTATTATTAGGAGATGTTGTTTGCTTTGATGAAGAATTTTCAGCAGTTTGGGAATGGGAGAATCTTGTTCCAGTTTCAGAAGTATCTTTAGATAATAATCGAGTTGTTTGTAAGAATTGGTCAGAGTTATATGTAAGATTACTTAGAAAAGAAGGTATAAATGCGAGAGTTGTGGAAGATGGAAATCATTATTATGTAACTTTTAAGATTGAGGGATTTTCTTATTTAGCTGATGCTACTAATTGTGGTGGTTATTATAGAAGTGATAATTATTATTTATCTGATTTATGTCATATAAAATATGGATTTATGATAGATTGTTTGTTTTGTAATGGTTGGTTAACGAGAGATGGAATTAATCAGTATAAAGAGAAATGTGATGAATTAACACAAACTATTAATGATGTGTATCGTAAACAAAATAGAAAAGTATTTACGACAGAAGATGAAGAAAGACTTAGAAACAAAGTTAGAAATAATGTAGTAAATTATGCGCAATCTGTTGGTTTTATGACAAAAGAAGATATAAATCATCGAATTAATTTAATTAATAGATTTAAAAAGTTGAATATTGCTGGTGGTGGAGTTGAAAAACGTCAATTATTTAATAAATTTGTTTTTGAAGTATTTAGAGAGTTTTCGGTAGATGAACTTGGTTGTTATACTTTTTGGTTTTTAAATAATGGAAAGTGGGAAGTTGGTAAATTACTAGCTGTTTGTTCATTGGAAGGATTTCGATATTTTTTAGAAACTGATGGGATATTAGTTGAATATGATGGAACTATGCTTAAAGAAGAATTAGATAGGAGAAATGCATTGCAGAGGAGTGTTCCTAAAATATTAGGGTTAGATTTGAATATGAAAAATATACTTTATATGCAAAGTATTTTGGGTAGTTGGTATGAATATTAAAAGAATAATTACAGATAAGATAGAAGGTATTACTAATAAAGTAGATGATAGTTTACTTTCGTATATAGATAGATTTATAAAACCAGAGATGAAAGAGTTAGAAAAAGCTATTGTAATATATTTGTGTTTGGGTGATGTACTTTGTTATAGTCCAGAGTTTAGTTTAACTTACGATTATGATAAAGCGTTAAGATCTAGTGAAGTTAATTTAGATAACAATGAGATAATGTGTAAGAGTTGGTCGATTCTTTATCATCGTTTATTGAAACAGTATGGTGTTTTTTCGAAGGTGGTGAGAACCAAAGGACATTATAAAGTACAAATTCCTTTAGATGGAGTTATTTATCAAGCAGATGCAACTGGTTATGGAGCTTACGGAATACATTATAGTATGTCGGATATTGCAAGGATTAAATATGGCTTTAAAATAGAAAAATTTATTTTGTGTACTGCTATTGATCCGTATGATGTTAATTTGTTTATCGAGAAAAGTGCTGAATTAAAAGAGATGATTAGTTCAGTTTATAAAAAGCAAAATAGAAAATGTTATTCTAACTTAATGATAACTTCTTTTTGCGAGAGGATTATGGATAGAATAGAAGAGAATAAAGATAAGGTTGGGTTTGGAACAGTAGAAGATATTACTTATCGAGTTAATATTATTAATAGATTTTGGAGACTTAATATAGATAATAGTCCACTAGAAAAAGTACAACTTTTTAATAATTTTTTTAAAATTATTTTTGGTGATTTTGAAGAACATGAGGCGAAATGTTATAACTTGTATTCTTGTCTAGATGGGAAAGTTATAATATATAAATTGATTGCTGTTGCAGTAGAAGATGATTTTTATTATTACTTGGATGATGGTAAAGAATTTAAAGTGTATAGTAATAAGCAGTTATTAGATGAAGTTTGGAGAAGAGATATTAAGTTGAATAGTTATACGGATATTTTAGGAATTTATTCTGGTTTAGAATTATGTAAGGTTAAGAGTCATTAAGGCAAAATAAAAAACTATACTTTTGTATAGTTTTTATAATGCACGATATTTGTCTTTGTTTTTAAATGGATTTTTAGGATCTATTTTATCTGTAAATAGAATGCCATCTAAGTGATCCATTTCATGTTGGAAACCAACTGCTAATTCTTCACGAACTCTAATAGTATATAAATCACCGTTTTCATCATATGCTTCTAAAGTCATACGAGCGTGACGAGGAACGATACCTTCTGTAGGACGATTTACACTTAAACATCCTTCACCTTCAGAAATATAAACTATTTCTTCACTAACACTTTTAATTTTAGGATTTATTACAACATACTTTTCAAATTTGCCTTCTTCAACTTCTTGAACTAAGACAAAGATTCTTTTAGGAATACCAATTTGAATATATGCAAGTCCCCAACCAGCACGAAGATTATATTTTTCAATATATTCGTCGATTTGAGACATTTCTAAAAATTCAATAATATCTTTGATAGTTTGTTTATCTTCTTTAGAAAGTGGGAAAGTAACTTCTTCACTTTTCATTCTTAAACGTTTATCTTTTTCATCTAAAATTTGAATATTAGGTAGTTTTCTTTCTTTTTTACTCATATATATCACCAACGACATACATTTTAACAGAAATTAGGAAAAAAGACAAATAAATCGTTATTTTATTCGATATTATTTAATTTCAGAAGTAAATGCACTTTCTTACTCCCCACGTGCATTTAGTTTTAT
>CAVAGO010000066.1:0-11723 GCA_963588075.1 bacterium
AAACAAAAGAAATACTATTAAGTTAACAGAAAAAGATTTACAAACTATAATTTTAGAAGAACTTCCTTCTTTCTTAGAAGAACTAGGTAGTGGTTTTAGTTTTATAAAGAACGAATACAAAATAAAAATTGGTGATAGATATAATTATATAGATTTACTACTATTCAACTATGAATATAATTGCTTTGTAGTAATAGAACTTAAAGTAACAGAACTTAAGAAAGAACATATTGGTCAAGTCGAAGTATATATGAATTATATAGACAATAACTTAAGGAAAATAACGCAAGATAAGACCATTGGAATAATCATCTGTAAGAAAGATAACCACTTCATCATGGAATACTGCAGTGACCAAAGAATACTAAGCAGAGAATATAAACTAGAATGAAAAAATTTTATTATTTTCAAAAAGTGTCGACACTGTCGACAAAATTGTCTTGGGAATTTTTTATTTTAAATTAAAAAATGGTCCCCATCAGGAACCATTTTGACGATTAGTCATATAAGAGAATTATTTTTGTTTAAGTGATAATAATCAACCCCATATAAAAAGATTTGTATTATTTCCTATATGTAAGTTAATGTCATCGAATAGCTCTTACCAACCACAAGATATAGTTAAACATTTTTGTAACCATAATGAATTTTCATTTCGGTAATCATGTAATACCACAAAATGTCAAAGTAGAGTAGTTTAAGATTTGTGCTATAATTTAAATAGAAAGAGTTGATTATGTAAAGTCAATAATAGAAAAATATAAATATATTATATATGTAATCATAGGATTATTTATCATACTTAGAATATCAATGTCTCTTGGTGTAGTATTAGGTCAACATAATTTAGAATACTATACTATAACATCTTTACAAATAATTGATTTAGTAATATCGCTTGTTTTAATATATGTAATATATGTTGCAGAAGGTATTTCTTTAAAAAATAAAAATCAAAAAAAGAAATTTAAATTAATAGCAATCAATATTCTTCTAATAGGATTACTTTTTGAATCAATTATAAGTGAATTTTATTATTTCAAAGATCCAATTGGTGGATGTAGACACTCTGAATTATGTGAAGTAAAATCATTACTATTTTATTCCAATGATGACTTAACAATTTTTACTAATAACAATAGTATTGTTTATTACAAAAAGCTTGATAAAGGATGGAAAGTGGATAATTCATATTATTCTCCTCTACATCAATATAATAGTGACGAGTTAAAGATACAAATATATGAATTAGAAAATAAATACTTTGTATATGTAACACTAAAAGATGATATTTCTGTTAATCTATTAAATGATAATACAGAAAGTGAATTTGAATTAATGACAGTAGCTAATTCACCTGATTATTATGCTTATGGAAGATACGGAAAAATTATAGATTCATTAGAGGATTATACAATCATTTTCAATGAAAAAGAGATTAGAATAACTGATATGAAAAACAATTGAAGACAATAAGTCTTCTTTTTTTTGAAATAAAAAAGGAAATCCACCTATATAGGGAGTAAATATAGGGTAGAAGGAGGTATTTCAAATGAACTATTATAATGAAATAAAAACCAAATTAATTGAAAATGAAAACTATGCAAAAATTAAGGATTATTCAAAAGAAAGATACAAAGTACAAACATACTTTGAAGTAGGGCGAATAATAAGTGAAGCAGATAAATATTACGGCCAAAATATTATCGGTAAATATGCAAAAAAGCTTCAAATAGAAGTAGGTAAAAGATATAGCGAAAGAACCCTTAGAAGAATGCGACAATTTTACACAATCTTTAATAATGAAAAATGGTCGACACTGTCGACCAAATTATCTTGGAGTCACTATGTTGAACTGCTAAATATAGAAAATTTATCAGAAATAAAATACTATATAAATATAATAATAAGTCAATGTTTATCAGTACGTGAATTACGAAATAAAATAAAAAACAATGAATATGAAAGACTCGACGAATCTGCGAAATTAAAATTAATCAACCAAGAAGAACCAACTATGCAAGAACTAATTAAAAATCCAATTATAATAAGTAATTCTAAAAATAACATAGTAATTACAGAAAAGACTTTAAAAGCAATAATATTAGAAAACTTGGATAATTTCTTAGCTGAATTAGGTAATTATTTTTGTTATAAAGCAAATGAATACAAAATAAAAATAGGAGACAGATACAACTACATTGACTTACTTTTATACAACATAAAATACAGATGTTATGTAGTAATCGAACTAAAAGTAACTGAGTTAAAGAAAGAACATATTGGTCAAATCGAAGTGTATATGAATTACATTGATGATAATTTAAAATCTCTAGAAGAAGATAAAACTATTGGAATAATTATTTGTAAGAAGGCTAATCAATTTATAATGCAATATTGTAGTGACAAGAGAATACTAAGCAGAGAATATAAACTAGAATGAGACAATTATACATTGTTATCGAAAAAAGGTGCAACACTGTCGCACCAATTGAGCGGTTTTGAATAATAACTTCAAAATGGCAGACAATGTCTGCCGAAATAACATTGAGTGATTATTTTGAACTTTTATGGTTTGATAATATTAAGTTAGAATAATTCGTTTTTTTAAAATAATTAAAAATCACAGCCAGTGGTTGGAAATTTGATTTGTAGACTTTATATCCTATTTATATTTCAAATTTAAAAAGTGCACCCAGTGGGTTCAATTTTGATATAGAACGTTTAGAGTGCACTATTCCCTAAAAATTATTAGTATATAAACATAAAAAAGTGCGCCAGTGGCGCAACAATTAACACGCAATTCCAACATAAAAGAGAAGACCACCATTATCTTCTCTTTGCATATACAAGCTCACTTGTATCAATCTTATCTAAAATAAACTCTTTGCCTTCAAACTGGTTAATATAATCAAACATTCTATTAGCATCATCTACAATATTATTGCCTCTAACACCCATCTCATCTGGTTGACATATAACAATATCATTATCTTTCAAATCAATAATCTCCCTAATCATATAATCGTTACAAGTCCTACCATAACCGTCACTCCAATAACTTCCTATATCTGGAGTTTCTTCTCTTAAACGAAACACTAATCTTCTTAAGAAAGACGGATGACATAACGGAAAGAACAACTTCTGCACATTAAGTCTTTCATTCGGTCCCTTCAAATTAAACTTTGCATAATGTACTTGGTCATTACAAGAAGACATTGTAAATACATACAAGCCAACACTAAATCCCATATTCTCCAATATCTCTACAATACTCAGCGTAATCGCCCCACGATTAAATATCTGTTCAGTACTAACATTACTTAATATCGCAGAATTATAATAAATATCAACGTGTCTTCTTTTAGGTTGTTCCTTATTTAACATAGATAGGGGATTTCCCTCTAAATAAGCCTTCACATCTGGTGCATACCCAACATAGTAATTATATTGTCTTGATTTCATACGTGACATCTTAATATATCTCTCTAACGTACATTTTAATTCGACTAACTTCTCAAAATCTTCATGACATCCATATCTCAATAAATCCTTCGCTTCATCCAAACTAGCACTCTTCGTAAAATATTGGTCACTTGTCCCACTAGCTGGAATTCTTCCAAATATACTCGTCCTAACCTGATGTGTATCCAAGTAATTAAGAAATTCCGTAATTGAAGAAAAATCATATTCCATAACACGATATCCACTCTTGCCATGATAATTATACATATCTATCTCCTAAGAGTTAATCTCTTAATACCTTCATAATACTTATTACTAGTACTTACATTAGTCATATTGCCTATAATAGTATTAACATCATCTTGACTCAAATTCTTAACTACATTAGAAGTAAGAATATCAGCAACTGGAATACCATTTAATTCTTTTTTATAAACTTTTCCAATACCACGTGTAGATACAACATGAGGAATCTTTGTTTTTAAAACAGCATCTCTAAAAGACCACATAAATCTTAAAACATCTTCATTAGGATACAAACATTCTTCTAAGTGTCTATCATAATCAAAGAAAATATTATCGAATCTATCTAGTGTTGCAGCATCCAAAGCATTTCTACCAACATACTGCAAATCAGCACCTTTACCCCAAGTATTCGCTGCTGCAATAATTCTAAAATCAGGATGTCTATCTATTGTCTCATGTGGAAATGCCATATATCCGTTAGCTAAAGCAGAGTTAATAACAATCAACGCTGATGGGTCAGAATTATCAATCTCATCCAAGAAAAACAAACCACCATTTTTAAACGCTTTATAAAATTCAGTATCACGATAATTACCGCCAGCATCAATAAATCCAGTCAACTTAAATTCATTTGAAGCATTATTTGTATAATACATATGAAGCCCTAAAGATTCTGCTACCTGTGCACAAGCAACATTCTTTCCTGAACCAGCCGGTCCAATCAACATAATCGGCTCATCTAATTGAGTCTGTCTTAATATTTGTTGATACTTCTCATGATAAAAACCACCTTGTGTCTGACCAACTTGATTACCATTTAAATACACGTTATAAGCTACCGGTACATTGATAGTTTGTGTATATTCTTCTAATATCTTATCAAAAGTACCTCTTAAAGTTTGGTCAATATTCTGTTCAACTTGAAAACTATCAACTGTCTTCTTTATTATTTCTAATACTTCTCTTTGAGTAGCAGTATCTAATTCTTTAACTATATAGTCAGCCAATCTTTTCTTTGGATCATCCGATTCTAAATATTCCTCTAAATTAGCTTCAATCTTATCACGAACTGCTTCCTTAGTAATTGAAACGAGTAGGGCATTCAAACCATCTAATAAATTGTCCGCATTCTCACGAGTTTTCTTAATTAACGGATCCTTAGTTTCAATCTTCTCGCCATCTAAAGTAAACAACTCACCATTCTTCATATAAGTATTAGGTGCCATTCTCTTAACTTCGCTACAAAAGTATCTTAAAATACTTTCATCATTAGAGAACATCAATTCACCATTCAATTTAGTCGGTCCATAGAATAGGGAAGTGTACTGACTTTCTCCCTCTGTAACACCTGCAATAAATCCCTTAACACGTTCATCCCATATAACTGAACAGAAATCCATATTATCACTAAGTTTTCTAAATACAGTTTCTCCATAATCCTTATACAATTTATTAATTAGAGTATGATATCTATCAGAATCCTCAATCTCATATCTACTATAATTCCTTAGAGCTTGCGCTATCTCTTGTTGATTATAACCACTTACAGTAAGTATCTTTGTCTGTGAATTATAATACGGGTCTCTATCTTGCGAATAACTCTCTCTTACAATCTTTGAAAATACTACATCATAATCACTTCTAGTATAACTCTTAACTGTATAGTAAGTAGGGCAGACTTGTCTTAATTTACCAGCAATATCTTCTGTATCATATTCTTTTCCTCTATAAGCTATAAATATCTTTCCACTTTTTTCATAATCCTCCATATAAATCCCTTCTTGATAATAACAAAATGTTAAAAAGTATATTATCAAAAAAATGCATCCTTCTGATAACAACATTATATTAATAACAAAAGACAAAGTCAATATGTTTTTAACAAACAATAAAAAAGACTATCTCCTCCACTAAAAAAACAAGTAATTATTTACTTGTCTTCTTTACATATTTTCTTCTTAGATTATGTGCAACTAATACATTATGCATTAACTCATAAACTGTCATTGGTCCAACACCACCAGGAACAGGGGTAATATGACTAGCTACTTTAGAAACATTTTCATAATCAACATCTCCATGTAACTTACCACGTACTCTGTTAATTCCTACATCAATTACAACAGTACCAGGACTAACCATATCTTCTTTTAAATATCCTGCTTTACCAACAGCCACTATTATAATATCAGCATTCTTAGTATATAAATTTATATCTTTAGTCTTAGAATGACATATTGTAACAGAAGCATTTCTATTAGTAAGTAGGTTAGCCATAGGTTTACCAACTAGTGTACTTCTACCAATTACTACAACTTGTGAACCTTCTAACTTAATTTTATGTTCATCTAATAAATCAATAATTCCTTTTGGAGTACAAGGTACTAATGAAGGCATTCCCTGTACCAATCTACCAGCATTAATAAATGTTAAACCATCTACATCTTTATAAGAATCTATTGTATTTTGTACTAAACTAGAATCTAAATGTTTAGGTAATGGCATTTGTACTAAAATACCATCAATACTATCATCTTTATTTAATCTCTTTATGTATCTAATTAATTTATCTTGTTCTACATTTTCATCAAATACTTTATGAACAAATTTGTATCCCAATTCTAATGCTAACTTTTCTTTCTGTTTAACATAAACATTACTAGCTTCATCATTACCAACTTGAATAACAGCTAGCCCCAATTGACAATCTAAACTATCAATTTTTTCTTTTAATTCGGTAATTTTCTTGTCTCTTAGAACCTTACCATTCATCTCTACCATTTTATTCACCTCTTATTATCAAAATTATATCATGATAATAAATAGAGTAGAAGTGTACTTTACACACAATTAAAAAAGACTTAAGAATTATTTCTTAAGTCCAGCATCGTCAAATGCATCAGCAATTTGTGAAGCTTCTACATAACCGTTGATTCCACCAACAACTTTATTATTTTTAATAATTAAAGTAAATGGAGTTCCACTAAATGAAGCAGCAAATTCTTCCCAATCACCTTTACCAGTAAGTGACATTACAACATTAAGTTCATCTTCAGTAATAGTAGTAATATCAATATAGTTTGCAGTAATTCCATATTCTTCAGTTACTTGAGCTAGTAATGGAGCATATGCTTGACAAAATTGACATTGTTGATATCCAATCCAAACAACGATAGTATTGTTTTTTGATAAAGATTCAATATCAGCAGGTTTAATAGCGTTAAATGCACTAGTGTCATAACCTGATACTGTTGATTCTCCTTGAGTAGTATCACCAGTAGATGTTTCGCTATCGCTATTTCCACCATTAGTTAAAGCAATAATTAAAGATAAACAAGATACAACTAAAATTGCGATTGTCATCCAGAAGTTTGCATTAGTTTTCTTTTCGATATTTGCAAGTCTTTCTTCTAATCCAATTTCTTCGTATTCTTCTTCATTTTCTTCTTCGAAGTCTTCTTCCTCTTCGAATTCATCTTCTTCAACGATTTCTTCTTCTACCTCTTCAAGTTCTTCTTCAGTCTCTACTTCTTCAATAACTTCAACTTCTTTTACAGAAGTATTTTTATTTTTCTTATTTTTTGCCATAATTCTTATTCCTCCCTAACACAATTTTACAAGTATTTGCAATTAATTACAAGGGAAAAGCGAGTTTTCACCTATATTTCACTGAAAAATAAGTTATAATATAGTGCACGAGGGTGATAATATGTTAGGAGCAATAATCGGCGATATAGTTGGATCATTTTATGAAGTAGAAGAAATTAATGCTTTTAAGAATAATCCTGATAAGAAAAGAAGTTATGAAGAAAGAATAAAAGTTTTAAATAGAGATGTTCCACTTTTTACAAGTGAGTGTTCTTATACTGATGATTCTGTTTTAACAATTGCTATCTCAACTGCTTTAACTGATGGCAAAAATTTTGAAGAAGTATTAAGAGAATATGGTTTAAAAGAAATAGCTTTAGGTGAAGATAAGTATGGTCGAAGCAGATTCGGTAGTGGTTTTGTTTCATGGTTAAAAGGTGAAAAGGAAGGCGATAGTTTTGGAAACGGCGCTTCAATGCGCATTTCTCCAGTTGGATATTATTATGACGATTTAAATTATGTTTTAAATATGAGTAAACAAGCAACAATTCCATCACACAATCATCCAGAAGCTATAAAAGGAGCTCAAGCAGTAGCAGCAACTATCTACTTAGCTCGTAATGATTTTTCTAAAGAAGAAATAAAAGATTTCTTGGAATCACGTTTTGGATATTTTATGAATTTCGATTTAGAAGACTTACAAAGAAACTATAAATTTTCAGCTAAGACAATTAACAGCGTACCACAAGCTATTTTCTGTTTCTTAGAATCAACTGATTTTGAAGATTGTCTAAGAAAAGCTCTTTCCATTGGAGGAGATGCTGATACAATAGCTGCCATCGCCGGAGGAATAGCTGAGAGTTTCTATGGTATTCCAGAAGATATAAAAAACAAAGCTTTATCATACTTACCAGAAAATTATCAAAAACAAGTAATAAAATTCTATAATATTTTAGAACTAAAAAAACATCTTTTAGATTTAGAAATATGTCATGATGAATTCTGGGAGTATATGAGAAAAAATACTAGAAGAGTAAATCTTCCTTTGAATAGTGGAGTATGGGGAACATTCATTGATAATAAATTAGAAAATAATCCTCAAAATATTCGTATTCTAGTTCCACCATTAACATCTGACTTTTCATATAAAATAAATATTCATGAATATGCGCATGCTTATGAGTTATTTAATCTTTTACAAGATGGAAAGAATTTAGAAGATATCAATATTAAAGATAGTGAAGAATTCGCTCAATCTAAAGAACAAGAATATCAACTAAAAAAAGTTTTATAGTCATCTATAAAACTTTTTATTTTACTGTCCCATTAAAGTCATATAATTTTTTACATAGTGGGTAAGCTCTAGTTCCATTATGTACTTGAACACTTTCTAATTCCGTATAAACATTTGGAGTTTTAATCCCAATCTTATTAAGTAACTCAGTATCATATTCTTTAAAAGCCGGACAAGGTAATACAGTCCCATCATATTTTATAACTAATTTATCTAAACCAGCAGTACATTTATGTTTGTCATCACTTAGTAAAGGAATACCAACTCTTAAAACACCCTTAAAAGTATCTTTACAATTTTCATATATAGTAGCAAATTCTTTTACTTCATCTTCACTCATCATAAGTTCTTCTTTATTAATCTCTCCACGTCCTTGTGGTACAAAGTTAAGAAGACTTAAATTCTTTATTTCAGCAATATTAAGAATCTCTATTAAATCAGGTAATTCTTTATAATTTAATTTCATTGGTACAAAGTGAACATCAGTATCTAATCCCACAACCGCCGCTCTTATAATAGATTGTTCTACTTCTAAGAAATGATTACTTCCCATTAAATAATCATAAGTTTCTCTTTCGGCTCCTTGAAAATCAAATACTATTTTATCTAGTCCTAATTCTTTTAAATATTCCATTTCTTCACGAGAGATAGCACTAAACACTTTGTTATTGTATTGGGTATATATTTCCATTTCACGTGTAACGATTATATCTTTTACTTCTTGTGGTAAATTACTATGACGTAGTTCAACTTGTTTTCTTAAAACATCCATTTGTTCTTGAGTCATCTGTCTATTTCTTCTAACACCACTAGTAAATAGAACGACTCTAATTCCTAAGTCTTTACAGTACTTAATCATATCAAATAAGTTAGGATGTAAAAAAGGTTCTCCTCCAGAAAAAGAAATTTCTTGTATCCCACCAATCTTCATAAAATGATTAATAACATTAACAAAGGTTTCAAAATCTATCATTGTATCTTTATCCATCCCAGCACAAGAAGAACAAAATCTACAATTATTCGGACAAGTTTGAATAATTTCAAAACATAAATCTTTTACCATAGACATCTCTCATTTCAAGTAGTTATTTTAACATAATTTATTAATATAAAAAATATATTAAAGTAGGAGAGTTTATGATTAGTATTATTTTCTTATTTTTCTTATTCATATTAATTATCTTAGCTTTATTAACTACATTAGCTAATTACAACAAAAAATAAAATACTTTTACAAGTATTTTTTTATTTCTTCAAATATTGGAAGATTACCTTTATAACTTTTCGGCGATATCGGACTAGGGTGATATATTGGAATTATTTTATATCCATCTATTTCATAACACTTACCAACAACATCACTAAATTTTTTGAATTTAAAATCTAACAAAGTCTTAGTAGGAAATTCTCCTAAAGTAATAATCAAATTTGGATTGAGTATCTTTATCTGTTCAAGCATATACTTCTTACAATTTAAAGAGCAAGTCTTCAAGTTTTTTCTATCTAACGGATAACATTTTACAGCTTCTAAGAAAGTAGTATCTAAAACATCTCTATCAATTAAATCAAATAATCTTTGTAAGATAACACCACTAGGTAACATCTTACCGGTAGTATCTCTCCATACCATACCACTTTTTCTCCAACCATTATTAGCAGGAGCTTCACCAATTAATAGGATATCATTATCTTTACCTAAATGTATTGTTTTTGCGTTAGGAAACTTTTCTACTAAGCCCTCACAAAGTTTACAAGTATTAATCTCTTTATCAATATTTTCTAATTCCATAATAACACCTCCTGTATATAAATATTTTAACATATCATATTTACTTACCATCCCTAAATATGCTACAATAACACCAATTTTTAAGGATGATGAATATGAGTTTAAAAGATATAATCAAAACACTAAGAGAACCATTTAAAGAGGAAGATTATAGTCAACTAACTGAAATGGAAAGATTTGCTAAAATAAGAATGCATAAAGCTCCTCAAGAAGTTTATGATTATTTAAAATCTCATTTTGACAATCTTCATATCGAAATAGTAGGTAAGTATGAAGGAAACTTAATGGATTTAATGGAACAAGGTTTATTAGAAGGTTGGTGTTGGCAAACTACTGAAACTGCATCTTTATTCTTAGATGATGATTCTTATATCGAAAGAGGTAACTTGAGATTTGATTTTCACAAATTATATTATCATTCTTGGATAAACTTCACTTATAAAGGTATTCTTTATGTATTTGATCCCTGCCTTCAAATCTTATGTCCAAAAGATTACTATCATAAAATATTTGAAATTCAATTAAAAGGTAAGGTAAGTTCAAAAGAAGTAAAAGAGTATTTCTTTAATTACATAAGTAATCCCCCTAAAAAAGAAAAGAACGAAAGTTTTGAAAGAATCTTCCGTAGTATAGTTGGAGACGAAATATTAGATAGTAAAAAAGATGAAGTAATTATTCATGATGAAGAAAATCCTAGTGCTCCTATGTATCGTAATGGAGTAGGATATAAAACTACTTTAGAAAATGGCCAAATAAAAAAACTTGTTGCGCATTACTATTATAGTGATTGCTAACAAGTTTTTTTCATGAAAAAAACTAGTCTTTCGACTAGTTAATATCACAATGGGGCGAGATGTGGGGATCGAACCCACGCGTGCCAGAGCCACAATCTGGTGTGTTAACCACTTCACCAATCCCGCCATGCGTATACATAGAATAACAAATAATTGAAGAAAATGCAAGTATATATTATAATTATTTTAGAAATTAATATCATAAAGGAGTGATATATGTGTTAAGTATTATGAATTATCTTCTAGTAAAAGTATCATTTTGGGATGAATTAAAAGATGAATTTAGGGAAATAATGGAAGTTATCCAAGATTTTTTTGAAATGATTAAGTCCGTAACTTATGATGTATTAGCAAACGCCATTGGTGGAGATTATGCTTTATTACTTGTTATAACAGTAGCAGTTATTGGTGTCATGGTAATTTGTATAGCTGTTATTAATAGGTAAATTACATAATTTATTAAATTTTTAAGTCAAAAAAAAGAAATGTATTATAGACTAGTCAACTAAAAGTAGACAGTTTAAAAAGAACCATTAAAACCCTAATT
>CAVAGO010000067.1:0-11616 GCA_963588075.1 bacterium
GGAGAATTAAATGATTACTACGACGCTACTGCTCTTGAATTCTTACCGGCATAGCCGGTAGTTTTTTTGTTTGACCTTAATGGTCAAACATAATAAAAAAAGTCATAAATTTATGACTTTTTTTAGACTAATACCTTCTTGAATTCTCGTTCTGTTAAAACCTTTCCCTGACTAACTAGTTTTTCATCAACTACTATTCCTGGAAAATTCTTAACATTATATTTATTTTTAGATGAATCATCATCTAATAATATTAAATTTATATCTAAATCACTATTCTCTATAGCTCTTTCTATTACTTTTTTCATTTTTATTCCATTACGTGAATTAGCTCCTATTAATTTAATATTAACTATAATTATCTCTCCTTTCATAATTAAAGTATAAAACACCAATGTGATAGTTTTTTGTCTAAATTATGAAAAAAAGATGTAATTTTCTTAAATTATCTTAAAAAGATATAAATACAATAAGTAGCATAGAACATTAGCATACTTAATGCTTCATGTCTTTTAATTTTAAAATCACTAAAGTAGAACAATAATACACCAATAGCTCCTACTATAAATATCATTAAGTCTATAACAGATTCTACACCAATATGCATTGGACTTAATAAACTACTAGCTCCTAAAATAAATAATATATTAAAAATATTACTTCCTATAACATTACCTACTGCTATATCATTTTCACCTTTATATAAAGCTACTAATGAAGTACAAAGTTCTGGTAAAGAAGTTCCAATAGCTACAATAGTAAGTCCTATAAATCTATCACTTAATCCCCATGCTTTAGCAATTAATGTTGCATTATCAACAGTTAAGTCTCCACCTAATACTACACAAGCTAATCCTATAACAATGAAGATAACATCTTTAATTGAAAACTTCTTAGATTCAATCTTTTTCTTATCTTCACTACTAACTCCTTTAATCATATTAATTAAATAAATAACTAACATCACTAATAGGACTAAACCACCTATTCTTCCTAATACTAATTCTTTAGTAAAGAAGTAATTACCTAGTATTAAAACTAACAATAATAATGCACTAAATATAGATAATTTATAATCTTTCTTTATAACATTTTTATCTGCTACCACATCTTTAAATAATGCTGTAACTCCTAATACACATAATAAATTAAATATATTAGATCCAACAATATTTGATATTGCAATATCTGAATTACCATTCATTGCTGCTGTAATACTAACTGCTGCTTCAGGTGCTGAAGTACCAAATGCTACTAAAGTTAATCCAATTATAATAGTTGGAATTTTAAAGAACTTAGCTATATTTGAAGAACCTTCAACAAACATATCAGCTCCTTTGATTAATAATACAAATCCTAAAATAAGTAGTAAATATTCCATATACACACTCTCCCTTTCAAACAAAAAAGACTTCTATACTAATGTATAAAAGTCTTGTAATTTAAACTATGCGCGGATTGTTAATCGATATGACGCACATAATCCCATTATGGGTTACTACTCCCTTTTTTGAATACTTGCTAATAATATCACAATTAACTTAAAAAGTCAAAATCAAATCATACTATTTTAATAACCTTTTAACTTCTCCATCATCAAATCCTAACACACCTACTCTATCATATTTAAAGTATATGCCTCTTGTTACTAAAATATCTATTAATTCATCTTTTTCGTACTCAGCAAAACCATGTTCTGTCTCTAAATAGTAATAAACTTTTCCCAAATCATCTTTTGCTACTAATAACTTCAATAAACTTTTTTTATCTCCATCACATTCACACATTGTTAAACATCTTGCTGTATCAAAGTTTAAACCTTCAAAAACACTTCTATAATACTTAGAAAAAAATTGTAATCTTTCTACTTCATGTAATTCTTTTTGAACATAGTAAAATCTATTAATAAAAGCTATTCTTTTATCTATCTCTTTCTTATCGATAACTACTTCTCCATTATCTTCTTTTCTTCTTAATCTACGATATGTATATATTCTAAACTTCTCTACTAAGTTATCTATTCTACTCATATCATAACAAGGTATGCCTAATTTTTTATAAACTTCTTCAATAACTATATTTAATTCTTTATTTTTCTCTGTACTAAGTGTTGCCAAATTACATATTCTTATTCCTAACTTTGTATTAGTTAAATCTGATAATAGATAATCTCTACATTCAACACCATACTTAGTAGCATCAGCAAACATAATGAATTCTGAAGTATTGACTCTAACTCTTAAATGCGAATCATCACCTAATATTTCATTACTAACTTCATATCTATCAAGTAATCTTGCATATATAATCGCCCAATGTAAACAAATAACTTCATTATTTTCTACACTTATCTCTGATAAACTATCTACTAAGTCATAATCATTATCAACAATAAATTCTGAATCATACCAAAATAACTCACACAATTTTATATAAACTATAATAGCAATATTTAACTTAGTATCAGTAACATCTACATATTCATCAATATAATTAATTATTGATTCATCAATACTATCTTCTAACATTCTATTAGTATATTCTCTGTTATCTTTACTCATTATGTTCACCTCCTTAAAAAGTATTCATACTATAAACCATCCCATAGAAAAAAGCAACCTAAGTTGCTTTTACTTTACTTTCTCTTTAACAAACACTACTATCCCAAATAAGCTAACTATAAATCCAATAAATACTATTAAAGAAATATCTGCAGTATCAGGTAAATTATCTTCGTAATATATATCTATAACTACATTAGATTGCGGCATTATAAATCCATTATCTATTATTTCTATCTCATTACCATGTATATCTTTTACTACTATTTCTTTTACAATATATTCATTTGATGGATTTATATCTAAAATAACATATTTTCCTACCTTAGCACTTCTTGCTATATTATTACTTCCTATATTACTATTAACTATTATATTATAAGTTTCTTCTTCATCTGTATTATCTTCTATAATAGTTAAACTATTTATTGTAGAATAACCATTTATTATTCCATCTACAATAAACTCTGTATTACCATCTATATCTAATATGTTCCCTTTTTCATAAGTTCCACCAGTATAGATTCCATTTTCTAATTCACCTGTATTAGTACCACTCTGATATAAATAGTATTTACCATCTTTTAAAGTATCTGTACTTATTAATAAAGTACTAAATGCATCATATGGAATAAAAGAAACTATTACATTATCATTTTCATCTATCAATGTTATTAATTTATCACTTGCTTTTAATTTAGAAAAAGCAAACATAATACTATTTTGTTTTGATGTAGTATTTAGTGGTCCTAATTCTGACGCTCCAGTTGCAATTAATACTCCGCCATTTATTTCTACTCCACCATCTGCATCAACCCCAGAGTCTGCTCCATTAGCTGATCCTATTGCGTAAACAATACCTCCATTTATTACTATATCTTTATTTGAATCTATTCCATCTCCACCTGCATTTATTAGTATTTCTCCACCATTAATTGTAATAGTTCCTCCACTACCTCCAGTATTTATACCATCATCAATTGAAACTATATTTATTTTCCCAGAATTAATTGTAATCGGTGCATTCTTTGTAGCAATTCCTTCTCCATCTCCTTGCTGTCCCTTTACTATTAATTCACCATTACCTTCTATAATAATTTCTCCATTAGAATATATACAACCATCATATAAACCATCTTCACTACCACCATCTGCTAATGTATTTATTGTATCATCATTAAGATGTATTACTAAATCATTCTTTTTTATATTAGCTATCGCTGCTGTCTCTTTAGCAGTAATTTTTACATTATTCAAATTTAATACTACTTTTTCATCTGTTTCAATATATAAAGTATTTCTTAAAATTCCTGTAAGTGTATAAGTTCCACCTTTAATAATTTTTATATCACTAGAATAATCATTTAAATTAATCATTGTTGTATTTACTATCACAGGTTCTGTAACACTTTCATCAACAGAAGGACTTTCTACAATTGAATTATCTTTATCTTCCGTATTATTAGATTCATTATCTTTAATGATTTCTTCATTTTTATTCGAATTACTATTTGTTGAAGAGTTATTATTACTGCTTATACTATTATTACTACTATCTTCCTCTTCTTGGTTATCAATAACATCATTACTATCTTCAATTAAATCTTCTAAGATAGTTTCATCATCTTCACTATCTTCATCATTCCTAATCAAATTATCTTCAATAATAATTTCTTTTATAAAATAATCATTATATTCTTTATTACTTTCCTTAAAATTATCATCTACTGAAAAAAATACTCCTATTAATAAAACACTAATCGTACATAATATAACTACTATCCATTTCTTTTCTCTCATAAAAACACCTCGTATAATAGAAAAACCTGTCTAAACAGGTTATATTTATTTTAAAGTTATTAATTTCTTTCTATTTAAATAAACTAAAATACAACTTATTACACTTAATATAACTACAACAGATCCTACAAAAGTTTTCGTATTAGGATTCTCATGAGTTACAAAAGTTGCTTCAATTAATACATTTGCACTAGGCATTGTAAATTTATTATCATTAAATACAATTTCATTTCCATAAGCATCTGTTACTTTTACTTTTTCAACTTCATATCCTTCATTTGGTGTCACTACAAATTCAATTTCTTCTCCTGATTCAGCTTCTTGTTTTGAAGATGTAAGAGTTCCATTTCCATCTGTTTTAGTTTCAATAATATAAGTAATTTCATCTGCATCAATTGTTACAACTGGTCTTATTCCTGCTCCAATCGAATAAAAACAATAATCTCCTGTACATAAATCACCTAATGTATCAACAAAATATTGTGAAATATTTCCAGAATCATTAATACTTAAAGTTCTTAACCAATAAGTAGTCCCCCATAACCATTCATATTTACTATTTAGTTTATCTTTTATACTTCCTAGTACATAAACAGTAGTTCCAAATAAATCATCATATTTTTTTTCAGCATTTAAGTACCATTCTTCTAAAGGAATTTCATTTCCTGTTAACTTATAAACAATTTCATTTAATTCACTCAATGATAAGGTTGATATATCTTCAATAATTATATTCATTTCATTTAGAGATGTTGTATAACCTTCTAAATAGCTTTGAACAGAATTATCACCAGTTCCTGTTACTGAATAATCAAAATCTAAAAATCTTTTATCTCCTGTATAGCTATCTATATATTCACTTTGAACCCAACTTGATGACACAATTCCCACCTCTGGGAAGTCCGGATTACCACTTTCATCTCCATGTGCCCCAACCGCTGTACTATCTTGTAAAATGTTTTCTGTTTCAATAACATCATATGCATAAGCACCTATATAATTTGAATTACTATCTTGTATCCAACTATATCTAGCAAAATATTCATCTGCATAGTTTTCTGTCCAATACGTTTTAGCTTCACTATAACTTGTTATTGCTGTATCAAATTCTATTTTATAAAAGGTTCTTCCAACTAATAAATTGTACTTAGCCAACATTTTTACTTTTTCACCATCATTTGAAATAACATAAAAATGCTCACTATCACATTGTATTTCATCTCCAATATTAGTCCCATTACCACTAACAATTGTACAAACTTTTGCATCAACCATCATCATACAAAAGAAAAAACATACTATAATAGTAAATATCTTTTTCATCAAAATTCTCCTTATCTTTACTATTCTTAGTATGTTACGTTTATTTTTTTATATTCAAAAAAGCAACCTAAGTTGCTTTTATTTTAATGTTATTTCTTTTACTAAGTCTCCCTTAGTATATTTTCCATTACTATATATTTGATTATTTTTAGTACCAGTATTCTTTCCACCTTGATATAAATAGTAAGTTCCAGTTTCTAATTCATCACTACTTATAATAATAGTTTTAAAGTTCTCATCAGCTTCAAATGATACTACTAATTCTTCATCTTCATTTAGTAATGTAATAAGTTCACCTTTTGAAATTGTACTATTTAAAGTTAGTGCTATATATTTTTGTTTAGAAGAAGTTGGTGGTTCTAACATATCAGAGCCTAATGCAATAACAGTACCACCATTAATTGCAATACCTAAATCTGCATCTAATCCTGAATCTCCTCCTGTACTAGAACCCATTGCATAAACAGTTCCACCATTTATAACAAGATTTCCATTTGAGTCAATTCCATCTCCACCAGCTTTAATATAGACAATACCACCATTAATTGTAATAGTACCACCATCTCCACCAGCATTTAAACCATCGTCTGTTGATTCAACATAAACAATTCCACTATTAATAGTTATATCATTGTCAGTAGTAGCAATACCTTCACCATCTTCTTGATTACCATACACATTTAATGTACCATCACCTTGAATAGTAAGTGGACCTTTAGAATATAAACATCCATCATAATCTCCACTACCACCATCTTTAATAGTATTAACTGTATCATCAACTAAGTTAATTACTAATTCATTTGTATTAATATTGGCTATAGCTGCAGTATTATTAGCTTCTATATTAACACCATTTAAATTAAGTACTACTTTATCATCAGTTTCTACTAATACTGAATATTTAAAACTACCTGTTAATGTATATTCACCACTTTCAGTAATAGTAACATTTGAATCATAATCATCTAAATTAATTTTCTTACTATTAACAGTTTCTCCTCTATCAACATAGAATTCATCATCTTTTAAAGATACATTTTGTCCTAAAAGAATAATTCCAACACTAACAAGTCCTCCTAAAATAATTCCAACTAAAATAGTTATAATTACTTTATCTTTATCATTAAAAATGTTTTTACTAAATAATTTTGTAACAACCATAAACGCTACACAAATAATTGCTACAATTGAACAAGCTACAGTAATTAATATTTGTAAAGCACTAAATTTAATTTCTTTTTCTTCTACCATTTCTTCAGGAACATTGCCTTGCATTCCTTCTTCTGGCATTTTACCCATTTCGCCATCTGGCATTTCTGGTCTTTCTCCACTACTTCCTTGTGGCATTTCACACATACCTTCTGGTCTTTCGCCATTTTCCATTTCACCATCTGGTTTAGCTGGTGGTTCTTCACCTTCATTCATCATTGGTTGTCTATCTCCACCAGGCATATTATTATCTTGCTCTTGTGGATAACTTGCTTCTTTATCCACAGTCTCCCCTGTTCTAACATCATGCACAACCAAACCTATCCCAACACATGAAACAATAATTAAAAATATACAAATAATATTTAATAAAACCCTATTTTTCACAATTACTTCCCTTTCTTTTTACTCTTCTTTGATTTAGAAAGTTCATTCTTTTTTACTTCATTCTCTTTAGTTTCATCTTTTTTTACAATTTTCTTTTTATCATCTTTGTTTTCTTTTACTTCTTTTTCCTTCTTTGGTACTAATTCGTAAACTTCATCACAATGATTACATACGTTATCTGAATGAGTAACAATTATTACACATTTATTTTCTTTATGTGCCAAATCACTAAATATTTTTAATATTTCAGTTTCTGTTTCTTTATCCAAATTACCTGTTGGTTCATCAGCAATTAAAATCTTAGGATCATAAGATAAGCTTCTAGCTATTGCTACTCTTTGTTGTTCTCCACCTGATAATCTTAATACTCTTCTTTTTTCATGTTTTTTTGAAAGACCAACACTTTCTAATAATTCTAATGCTCTTTCTTTTTTCTTTACTTTTTTAAGACCATTTATATCCATTGATAAAATTATATTTTCTGAAGCAGTTAAATGTGGTAATAAATTATAACTTTGAAATACTATTCCAATATCAGAGTTTCTATATTTATCAAGATTAACTTTACTTAAATCTTTTTCTCCATAATATATTTTACCTTCGTATTTCTTTTCAAGTCCACTAATTAAAGATAATAATGTTGTCTTTCCACTACCACTTCTACCTTTTATAGCATACATTTTACCAATTTCAAATTGATAATTAATATTTTTAAATACATAAACATCTTTTGGAGCATCACTATATCTATAACTAACATCTTCTAATTTTAATATTATATTTTTTTCCATATTAGCTTCTCTCCTTTAATATTGTAAGTGGTGAGAATCTTGCTATCGCTACACAAGAAGATATACTACTTATCATTGTTAAACTTACTCCAATAGCTAATAATTGTAATAGTACTTTAAAGTCAACAACTGCTTCCATACTATCTACTTGTTCAATATTAACTACACCATTAAAGTTCATATCTCCTTTATTTCCACGAGAATTGCTTCCACTACCACTATCTCCACTTGGTTCATTAGTAGCTTCCCCAGGAGCACTTCCCATACCACCACCAAAGTTTTGGTTAATACTTTCATAATCTTCTGTTGCATTACTTATTTCATTTTCAAGTAAGCTATTTGCTACTTCAACACTTGATACAGCACCTACTCCAGCACCAATCAATAAACCAAATATACAAACTATTAAAAGTTCTATCATAAATTGTCCTATAACTAGTGATTTTCTCATACCAATAGTTCTAAGTACACCAATTTCATATTTACGTTCACGTATATTTATCATGTTAATAACTAATAATACAACACCACCAATTATTAAAGTAATTATTAAGAATGTTGTTGCAAATGTCTTAACATTACTAATTGATTTAGTAGCACTTTCAACAGTATCTACATTATCAGTTACAGTATAATATTCACTTAAACCTTTTTCTTTAACTTCTTCAGCAAACTTTTCTGCTACATCAGTTCCTGTAAGAATAAATGTTGGTGTAACAGTAACACTAAATTCTTCATCATCTGCAAGTATACTTTCTACTACAGTTGCATTTGTTATTATTGTATTAGCTGAATTACTAAACATACTTGTCATATCACTAGCAGCATCAGTATTTTCTTTATAAATACCAGTAATAACTATTTCATAAGTTAAATCATCATCATCTGGATTTACTAATGTAATAGTATCTCCTACTTCTAATTCATTTAATGAAGCCAATTCTTCACTAATAACAGCTCCATTACCACTAAAGTCACTACTTACTTCACCTTCACTAATAGTATAACTACCAGATATAAAATCGCTCATAGCTTCATAACTACTATATCCCATTATTGTAAATGCTCCATTAGCAGCTTTAGCATTAAATATTTCTTCTGTTTTCTTAGTTGTAGTTGTAGTCTTTTTACTTGTTGTACTACCTCTATCTCCACCACCAAAACCACCAGGAGGCATATTTCCACTTCCACCACCAAATGTAGTAGTTGATTGTTCTGTCTTAGTTGTTGTAGTTGTAGTTTCTTTTACTAAACTATCTGTAGCTTCTGTTAAATCTTCAGCATCCATACTAGCATTATATACATAATAGTAACTTGAAACATATTCACTATCACCATATGTATTAATTTCATCAACAGTAACTTGTTCAATCTCATTAAACATATTAATCATATCTTCTTGAGAGTTCTTTTCACCATCATCATTTTCTCCTCTCAAAGACTGCATAAGTGCATTTCTATCCATCCCAATAGTAGCTTCTACATTATACTTATTTTCATAAGCTTCAACTATTTTATCAGCTGAATTCCTTATAGATAATGTAATAGCACAAGCTGCTGAAATAACTATAATAATTATACCAATTAGAATATTTCTCCCTTTATTTCTTGAAATACTAGTAAACGCATTTTTAAAAACATACATTTCTATTCCTTCTTTTTTTTTTCGAAATCAGTTTAACAAAAAAATTTTTTAAAAACAAGCGACTTCACCATCATTTCACAAAGGTTTCATAATTTCATCAAAAAAAGAAAGCATACGCTTTCTTAACTTAAATAATCAATTCTTTTTTTATAAAATACTACAAGTAAATAACTAACTGCAAATACTAATAAGAATACAATAACACCATCTAATGTATCTGGATTCTTAATAAATACTGCTTCAATAGTTACATCTGCACTTGGCATTGTAAATGTATAATCCGTAAATGTTACTATATTCCCTTTTTAATCAATAACTTTAACTACACTTAATACATATCCTTCTTGAGGTTCAACTTTAAATGTAACATCATTTCCTGCTAAAGAAGAATCAACTACTGTAACACTACCTTTACCAACTACATTTGTTTTTATATTATTTTCTATAAACCAAACTTCATTAGTCATAGTCATTAAATAATCATATCTTACCGCCTCTTTAGCACCATTTAAATAATCTTTTATATTAAATGAATTAATTGATATCTTATGTTCTTCTTCTATTACAGTATCCACTCCTGTACAAGCTGGTACACGAGAATTCATAGAATTTATAGTATCCATAAGATATTTTAAATTAGATACAATAAAACCAGACTCAGTTTCCTCTAATCCCCAATATAAAGATTCATTTGCTATAGTTTGAACTAAATTACCATTCATATCATAAACCAAAATATCAGAATGAATATCTTCAATAGGTATTGAACTAGCAGTAACGCTAGACATACTAAAATTAATATAATACTCTTCAGTAAAATCAATATCCAAACCAAGTGTCACTATATAATCATTGATAACAACAGTATTTAAAAAAGCTAAATAATCAGTATTTATTACTTCCCACTTTTGATTATAGTTTTTATCAAATAATACAAGTTTTGCATCTAATTATAAATAATCAGTTTTATTTATTTCATTTTCAGTATAATTTCTTGGTACTACAAAACCATGTTCTTTATAATTCAATGTATTACTAACATTTAATTTAACACCACTAGATACAATATCATCACCATTAATTTCTGATGATAAGAATAAACCTTTAGGAACTTCTCTTCCAGTTAAAGATTCTGATTCTTCCATTGAATCATCCATATGTTTAACTACAACACCTAAATTAGGAAAATATTTATTTAAAGTTTTTAAATCAAATTTTACTTTTTCAGCTTTTGATAAATTTTTATCAAGTATTACAACATCCTCTAAACTAAATAAGATTGCAACTCCATCATCAGTTATTCCTATACCATCAATACCAATTATTTTAGGTAATATTAATAATATTTCTGCTTCACTATTAACAACATTACCTTCTTCATCTTTTTCAATTACTAAATTTGTAATCTCTTTTTCTTTTACTTTCTTTAAGTTACTATCTAATTTCATAACAACAATCTTAGCATAATCACTAGTATTATTCGATATTAAAGCAACTGTATATATATAATCTCCATCAACTTTTAAAGATCCAAAAACTGTCGATTCAAAAGTTTCTTTTTTTACTTCATTTCCACTCTTATCATAATAAATCATATATGATTTTGAACTACCATTAGACTCAGATTCAATTCTTGTTGTTACATATCCATGTTTAAATCCTACATTATTATCTTTAGTAATTTGTAAATCATTAGATTCATTAATCACTAAAGAATCTCCATTATCCCATCCAAAATAAAATGCATCTTTTGCATATACAAAATTAATACATAAGAATAATAAACTTACAAAAAATAATATTTTTTTCTTCATAATACAACTCCTATTCTATATTAATATTATAAAACTTTTAATTTTTTTTCAATAGCAAAAAAAACATATCAAATGATATGTTT